>JAFRCZ010000153.1 GCA_017404125.1 Methanobrevibacter sp. | reverse complement strand
ATAAAAAAAGAATTTAGATTAAAAATAAGTTTAATCTAAAATTAATTTCAAATCAGGATTTTCAACTGATGCATCCTTAAAAGTAGCTATTAGATCTTCATCAAGCAGTGAACTGTCCTTAATTATAATAATTTTTTCAGGCAATTCGCATAAACAATCGTATAATGCATCAAGATTTTCACCATAATAATCTGGGAAATCCAATTTTTCCTTAATGTATTCATGAGGATTCTCTTTCATCTCTTCCCCATACAAGACTATTTCATTCATGTTATCAATCATTTTCTTTAGTTTTTTTCTAAGTCTTCTCTTTTCCAATAGTTTATTTGTCATGTTCTTACCTTTTATTGGTTTAGCTATTTTTCATATTTTTTAGCTATTTTTTAAGTCAAATGTTCAAAGCTTGCGTAATGATCTCCTGTATAATATACTTCGAAATCATCAGTTGAATAAACTATTCTTTTAGGGCCTCTGCTACTTGCACCTAAAGTGTCAATATCACATTCCCTATACTCGTGGGTTATAGGTAAGATTGATTGACGGTTTGTGAAAATGTCTCCTCCAATGCATTTTCCAGGAGCATATTTTTCAACGCTTCCACTATGCCATCCAAGCGCCTTTGCATCTTTTTTAGTAATGTAATTGGAAGGAAGCTTGTGATATGTAGCAATATAGGCAGCAACTTCCTCTTTAGAATCATATGTACCATCTTCGCTTATGTTAAGAGCATCCACGTCAAGGCTTCCACTATCAGATGAGGAATCCTCTCCAATGCAGCCGCTTATTGCAACAACTGCAAGCAAGATGATTAATATCAGTCCAATAATCTTCCAGTTTTTCATTTCACATCCCTTATATTTATATTAAAAGATTGCTTAATCTTACTTGATTTTTTATTTTTAATATAATTTTTTAAGTTACTTAAGAATTTCAATTAAATATTTCATAATAGATTCTTAATTGGATTAATTTTTCTTAAAGTATATAAAATATTATGGATATAAATTAAATACAGATTTTATATTTTTTAATAAAAAAATTCATTTTATTTTATTTTTCATTAAAGAGAGGAATCTTTGTGGATAAGAAAAAGATATTGATCATTGTAACAGGCAGAGGCTTAGGTGGAGATGCCGGAATAGCTTTGAATGTTTACAATGCACTCGAAAAAAGAGGATATGATTGTGAGATTGCATTAGATGAATCCGCTCCAGGTATCCTATTCAAGAAGAATAACATTGAGTGGAACAAGGTAATAATTCCACAGGCTGGAGGCCATTCTGCAACAATCACAACCACCATTAAGGCAGCTATCAGAGCTATCAGGGCTGTATTTAAGACAAGAAAGCTATTGAAGTCCAAAAAGTTCGATTTGGAATTGGGCATCCTTGGTGGTGGGGCTATTGTTGGTGCGCTTGGTGCAAAGCTTGCAAGAATTCCATCTGTAAGTCTTTTGATTACTCCACTTGACACTAAAGTGTGCAGGCATATTGGAACTCCAATAATCTTGCCTGAAAACAACTTGTTCTTGGCAGAAAACATTCCTGACAATATGGTGAAATCATTCTTGCCGGTTAATGAAAACATCACTCATGGAGATAAGGAAATTGCTTTAGCGAAAATAAGAGAGCATTGCAGTGAACTTAAATCTAAAAACCCTGATGCTATAGAATTTGACGAAAATAAGCCAACAATTGTCTTTTCATCAGGATCTTCATTGTTTGAAAAGACAGCTCAAGCTATCGATCAGTTTTCAAAATACTGTGATAAGTACAATCTCGTTTTGGTGGGACATCCGCTTGATGAGGAATTCTATAAATACATTGATGAGACTAAAATAATCAATCTTGGATTCATTGATTGGGTAAATGACTTATTGTGCTTGGCAAATCTTGCAGTACTCACCAATGACGGATTGATGCTTCATGAAGCTATGGTATGCAATTTGCCTGTTGTTATCCTAAAAAGAGTAAAGTACGGAAGATACCATGATATGGTTTCCATATTCAAAGGCGCAACTGTTGAATGTGACCTTGAAGACTTGGATGAGGCTATTTTCAAAGTCATGGACAATTATGATGAGTTTGCAAAAAGAACAGATGAGTACAGGACAGCTATCTTAAATGTAGATGAAACCATTTGCGATATTGTTGACAAATCTTTAAAATAGTGATTCATCCTTAACCCAACGCATAATTGCCGAAAAATCTTTAAAAGAATTTTTTTAAATTTCATTAAAAACTTTCTTTCCTTAATTGCAGTATAATTCTTTAAATTTCATTAGAAACTTTTTTTACCCTTTAATAATTAACGTATTATTCCGCCGATTCCTTCAATGTATTCCTCAACATAATCCTTATCTTCCTTATTGAACAATGAGTAGTGGAAGGTATAACTTCTTAGGGAATCATCAATCTGCTTGCCATCATAAACATCAATAATCTCCACATCAATGACAGGTTCAATGCCTTTAAACATCTTAATCAAATATCCCTCACCACATTTTGAAGGGAATAGAACTGACAAGTCAAAATGTTCAAGCTTAAGATTATTCCTCTTCCATTCAAAGGATTCCTCATCAGACAATATGTCTACATTGGAAAGTTTTAAACAGATTTCCTTATTGTCAGATGTTTCCAGCTTTACAGATTTTGAACTGACTTCCTTTACAATTCCCAAATGAACGTTTTCTGAGTGGTGGTGCTTTAGGCCCACTTCCTTGCCTATTGATTTTGTCAACAGATTTGATTTCTGACTTAACATGCTGATTGCCATATCTGAACGAACCAGTGCATCTTCATATCCATCTATATGCTTTGCTGATTCAACCATGTTTTTCACAAAATCCTCTTCCTCCCCTTCATCAATAAGATTTGATAGGTATATGCTTTCCTTAATCAATGTTTCCCTTGCATTTGATGTTTCGGCGTTATTCTTTTGTATGGAATAGTAGAGATAAGGGTTTTGATAAACTACACGGCTTATCATATCAAGCATTATGGTGTAAACAGGGCTTGAATAGTTTCTGGATTCCTTGACATTGATGTTTAGCTTCCTTATTGTTGAAGCCAGGCTGATGTATGAGAAATGAGTCAATCCCTGGACGATGCTCATATACTTGTCATGCTCTTTAGGGCTTGTGAGCACGACTTCAGAATCCTTTTTATCCAAATAGTCCTCTACAAGAGGCAGCCATTTGGATGCTCTGTTTTCAATAGGGGTCAATATGATGATCTGTCTTTTGAGTGAAGGGACTCTTGGACCAAACATCGGGTGGCATGGCAATATCTCAACATTTTCTGGAGCATACTTTCTTAAGGCTTCTGACGGCTCTCTTTTCACGCTTGCAACATCCATCAGCAAAGACCCTTCAGGGGCATATGGGGCAACTTCCTCTATTGTCTTTGCCATATTCTCTATAGGGACACAGAAGAGAATGATATCTGCATTTATTATCGCTTCAATGTTATCGCAGCTATAGTCAACAGCTATTTCCTCTGCAATTTCCCTTCCGGATGCCTCGTCACGACTTGTGATGGTGATGTTGAAATCCTCTTTCAAGCGTTCTGCCATCCATCTGCCAAGGCCACGTGTGCCTCCAATGATTGTCATATTCCTGTTATTTTCATTTGCCATGTTTAGTCTCCATTCCCATATGCTCTTAAACTTTTTTATTCATTTTAGCTTTTTTCTTTTCAAATTGAGTTAAAAATCTCTCATCAAAGTTATTGCAGATGTCTTCATATCTGTTCTGCACACCTACAGATGTTTCCGGAAGAATTGATTTTTCCTCTCCTGT
>JAFRCZ010000152.1 GCA_017404125.1 Methanobrevibacter sp. | reverse complement strand
TTAAATAGAGGATGCGAAGCTTGTGATGTACTAAAGAAGCATATCGAAAATGATGACATTATCAGATTAATTTCTCATAATGATGCTGATGGATTGTCATCAGCAGGTATTATAGCTAATGCTATAAAGGAAGAAGGAGGACAATTCCATATAACAATTGTTCCTCGTCTAAAACCAGATGTAATTAGAGAGGTTGCAAAGGAAAAATATGAATTGTATGTTTTTTCAGATATGGGCAGTGCCTGCATCAAGCAACTCAATTCTCTAAAAGCTGATGTCATTGTTGCAGACCATCACCAGCCAAGCGCTCATGAACCTAAAGAAAATCTTGTTCATGTTAATCCCCATTTGTTTGGCATTGACGGAAGTCGCGAGATAAGCGGGGCAGGTTCTAGCTATTTAGTGGTTAGGGATATGGGCAAAAAGCATTTGGCTTATATGGCGCTTATAGGTGCTTTTGGCGATATGCAGTGTCAAAACAGATTTATCGGTGTAAATCACTTAATATTGCAAGATGGTCAAGAAGCAGGCAATCTAGAAATCCATGAAGATTTAAAGATAGTTTCTAAAGCACAAGAGCCTTTATTTAAATCAATAGCTTATACTTTGAATCCTCCACTTCCAGGGTTGACTGGTAGTTTGGAAAACTCTCAGGAACTTCTTGAAAAAATGGGCGTTTCTTATGGTATTAAGTTCATTGAATTAGAAGATGAGGAAAAGGATGTTGTTAAAGATGAACTTGTAAAGGTGAATCCACAAATATTTGGAGATGTTTACAGTGTTCCTCGTGAGCATCCAGTCTTACGTAATTTAGAGGAGTATTCTTCAATCTTAGATGCTTGTGGTAAGAACAAGGAATATGGATTGGCACTTAGCATTATTCTTGGTGAGAGAAAGGAGTCTTTAGAAAAAGCTCTCAATCTCCAAAAAACTTATAGGAATGCCCTTACTAAAGGATTTGATTGGATAAGCCGTGAAGGTGCCCAACAGATGAATTATATTCAGTATCTCTATAGTGAGGATAAGGTTCTTAAAAGTATTATGGGAACAATTGCTGGTGTTGGAATGTCTGCTAAAATCCTAAATGATGATAAACCGATTTTAGGGTTGTCCAGACTGCATAAGGATATTAAAGTTTCTGGCAGAGCAACACATCCCATGGTTGCACGTGGAGTTAATTTAGGCAAAGCCTTAAGTGATGCTTCAGTTAACTTTGGCGGACAAGGTGGCGGACATGATATTGCAGCTGGTGCTATAATACCGTATGAAGCTAAGAATCAATTCTTACATTTAGTTGATCAGATTATTGAATCTCAATTAAATAGCTAATATTTGATTTAATTAGATTTATATATATCAATCAAATAGTTAAGATTATTCTTAGCTATTTTTCTTTTTTAAATTTTTTATCTAATTTTCTTTTTTATTTTAATTTTTTCACATCTTTTCAAATTTTCAAGCTATTTTTAAAAAAGTATTTTATAAGTAAAATACATAAATTATAATGTTATATTATATTTATTGAATTTTATTTTATTATCAAGTTGGAAGGAATCTTATGAATGTTGAAAAATTAGTTGGTAATACACCAATGATAAAGATTGATTATGAATATGAAGGAAAAAAAGGGAGTATTTTCACTAAAGTTGAATATTACAACTATTCTGGGAGTATTAAAGACAGAATAGCATTATATATTATCCAAAAAGAGAAAGAAAGAGGTAATTTAAAGGAAGGTCAGCCTATTATAGAGGTTACTAGCGGCAACACTGGCATTGCTTTCAGCGCTATTGGAGCTCTTTTTGGTCATGAAGTTCATATTTTCATGCCTGATTGGGTATCCCTTGAAAGAAGGAAACTTATTCAGATGTATGGTGCAGAAGTTCACCTTGTATCAAGAGAAGATGGTGGATTTAAAGGAGCTCTTGAAATGGTTGAAGATTTTGCAGAAGAAATCGGAGCATATAAACCACTCCAATTTGATAATGAATTAAATGTAGAGGCACAATATGTAACTACCGGTCAGGAAATCATTGACGCCATTCCTGATGTAAATGCTTTTGTTTCAGGAATTGGGACTGGCGGAACCTTAATGGGAATCGGTAAAAGATTAAAAGATCATAATCCTGGTGCTAAAGTATTCGCATTGGAACCAAGTACATTATCCATTCTTAAAATGGGAATGGAAGAAGGAAGTCATATGATTGAGGGTATTGGAGATGACTTCATTCCAGGAATCGTTGATGAGGACTTGATTGATGACATTGTTTTGATTCATGATTGTGATGCAATAAATATGTCTAAAAAGATAGCTCAGGAACTTGGTTTAGGCATAGGAATTTCAAGTGGTGCAAACTTCTTGGCAAGTGTAATTATGGACAATGATGATTTGAAGATAGCTACTGTATTCCCAGATGATAATAAAAAATACATAACAACTAAATTGTCCGAACCTATAGATGACAATCCTGAATTAATTTCCAATAAGATAAAACTCGTTGGGTTTGAAGTAATTTAAAAATATTTATTTTATACATAAGCATTTCAATTCATAAATCAGGGGAATTTTATGTTTTTAACTAAAGAAGAAGAGAAAATGGCTAATGGTGAATATGGAGAAACCATTAGAAAGAGTATGGATATCTTAATTGCTTTAGGAGACATTTATGGTGCAGAGAAGTTTGTAGACATCAAATCTGCTCAAGTGTCTGGTGTATCCTATAAAACCATTGGTCAAGCAGGTCTCGAATATCTTGAAGATCTTGCAAGCACTGCTGAAATCATTTACAATGAAAATGGCACTATAAGCGATAAAAGCGGAATTGCAACAATATCCGCAACACTTAATCCAGCAGGTACTGACCTTGACAATTGGGAAGAATTTGGTTTTCCTCCAGAATTTGCCAAAAAGCAAGTGGATATCTGTAATGCCTATGGTGCGCTTGGAATAAGCACTACCTGCACATGCACTCCCTATTTGATTGGAAATGTTCCAAGATTCGGTGATCATGTTTCATGGTCTGAATCCTCTGCAGTTGCTTATGTAAATTCTGTAATTGGTGCAAGAACCAATCGTGAAGGAGGTCCTGGTGCATTGGCAGCAGCTATTGTAGGCAAGACTCCTTTATACGGATTCCATTTGGATGAAAACAGAACTGCAAGCCTTTTAGTAGATGTTGAATGTGAACTTGAAAGAGCAGACTTTGGCGCTTTAGGCTATGCAGTTGGCCAGGTTGTTAAAGATGGAGTTCCTTATTTTAAAATGCAAAACAAGTCTTACCAAGTTGAAAATGGTAATTTAAAGGCTCTTGGTGCAGCACTTGCATCCTCTGGTGCAGTGGCATTGTATCATGTGGAGGACATCACTCCTGAGTACAGGTTTGCTGATATTGGCAATGTTGAAGATAAGATTACAATCACTAAAGAAGACATTGTAGAGACAAGAGAAAAGCTTTCATCTGCAGAAGGATATGCCGATTTGGTCTGTTTAGGCTGTCCACATGCATCTCTTGAAGAAGTTAAAGAGGTAGCAGAGATTGTCAAAGGCAAAAAGATTAAAAACGAGCTTTGGGTCTGCACTTCAATCAACATAAAAGAAGCAGCTAAACGTTTAGGCTATCTTGATATCATTGAATCTGCAGGAGGTAAGATTTGCTGTGATACCTGTATGGTGGTCGCTCCAATTGAACAGATGGGTTATGAAGTCATTGGAGTCAATTCTGCAAAGGCAGCTAATTATGTGCCTTCAATGTGTGGATTGAAAGTTATTTATAATGATGTTGAAAACTTATTGGATTTCGAATAAATCCATTTTTTCTTTTTAATCTTTCTTATTTTTTTATTAATTTTATTTTTTATTTTTAATTTTATTCATAACTATTTTTTAACTATTTTTATCCATTTTGCCTAATTTTTTAATAAACTTTAAGTTATATAAGAATAATAAATAATATCATATAGATTTATGAATCATCTTCAGGCTTACACCGATTTTCCTTATGATTTATAAATCAAAATTATTTAAAAATTCTAATAAAATTACAAAACCTTCAAGGAGTGTTAATTAATGAATGTTATTGTTGTAGGCGCAGGAAATGCAGGTCGTCCTGTTGCGAGATTATTAAACTATGCTGGCCATACGGTAAAGATAACTGATCCCAAGAAAATCGAAGACTTCCATATGGATGTTCAAAAGACTTTAAGACTTATGGAAAGTGAAGGAGTGGAATTGGATTTAGGTGTATTTGAACCAAATCTTGATGGAATTGATACAGTTTACTTATCTCCAACTGTTCCTGAAAATGCTCCAGCTTACAAAATAGTCAAAGAAGCTAATCTCAATGTATTCACTAACGATGACTTTGGAAGATTGGCAGACAGCTTTATCGATATTGACATCATTGGAATCACCGGCAGTGTAGGTAAAACCAGTACCACTCATATGACTACTGAAATATTCAGAACCGCTGGCTATCAGGTTTGGATATGTTCATCCATGACTCAAAACTTGGTCAGTGAGGTCATTGTTGATGGAATCATCAAAGGAATTCCGGAAAAATCCGACATAGCTATTTTAGAGCTTCCTCATGGTACTGCTGGTTTAATGGCTGAACTTAAGCTTAAAGTAGGTGCGCTCTTGAACATTTATGAAGAGCACTTGTCTGAGTTTGGCGGTTCAATGGAAAGATACACCCAAAGAAAAATGTTCATTGCCAAAAATAGTGAAAACTTCATAACAAGCATTCATTGTAAAGACACTGTAAAAGAAGCAAGACCTGATGCAATCTTTTACGCTATGGTTAAAGATTTACCTGGATATGATCCTTCCAAAAAATCTGAATTCTTTGATAAGGTAGCAAACTTTGAAGAAATTGCTATTGGAGAAGGTCAAGTATGTAATTTTATTGGGGACAGTGCTAAAGGCGCTATTGACATTGCTTATAAATTTAGAAATAAATCCAATGAACTCAAAAAAGGAAGCTTTACTTCTGACTTCCATATGATGAGCTATTACTATGAAAATGCAGTTGCTGCAACAGCTATTGCAATGGCTTATGGATTGCCTGTTGAAATCATCAAGCAGGGGCTTGCAAACTTCAAAGGACTTTCAGTGCATATGGAATACATTGGAGATTACAATGGCAGAGAAGTTTATATTGACGCTTCCTACTTAATTGAAGGTATTACCGCTGCACTTGATTTCTTAGGAGATAGAAGTTTAGTACTTTTATTAGACAACTTTGATACCAGTACCTACCGTGACAAGAAGGAAACAGGTAAATTAATGGGCCAGTATGCTAATGTAATGGTGGCCACAGGATTCAATGAAGTTTATCAAAGAGTGGACCTCGAACCTGCTCAGGAATTGCTTGATGCTGCAGTAGATTCAGATGCGGTTAAAGTAATTGCAGGAACCATGGAAGAAGGTGCAGAACTTGCAATCAAATACTCCAAGCCAGGAGACACTATCCTTCACTTAGGGCCTCAATTAATGCAGGACCCAGAAGGAATCATGGAAAAAATAGTAACCGGTTTGGAAGAAGGTTGTAAGAAATATGAGTAGATTTATTTTTAAATCTATTTTATAATCTCTGATAATATCATCATAATTTCAATTTTTAAAAATTTTTTTCTTTTTTCAATTAATATTTATCTTTTATCATGAAGGTGTTAAATTGAATAGTTTAGAGCTCTCTTCTATGTCTGATGAAGAATTGGCTTCATTAGATTTAGAAAATAAAACCTTTGGTGTAATTGGTGTTTGTGGAGTTGTAGGCAACATAGTTGCAAGAATCCTTATGGATAGAGGATGCACTGTTGTTGGAACAGATATTTCATCTAAGGAAGATTGCAGATTCTATTCCTCATTTGAAGGCTATGATATTGAGATATTCTTTGGAGGTCATCCTGAAGAATTCTTTGAAAAGATAGATTTCATCGTTCCTCCTCCAAGCATGCCTAAGAATGCTAAGGTTTTAGAACTTGCTTCTAAAAAAGGCATTAAAACCATTGAACTTGGAGATATCTTTAAGCTATTTAAACCAGACAAGCCTGTAATGTGCATTGGCGGAACCAATGGTAAAACCACCACAACAACTCTTTTAAAGCATATTGCCTATTCTGCTGGAATAAAACCTTGTGAACATAACTTAAAAGGAATGCAAGGAAACAATGAATTCATTCCATCACTTCAAACCAGATTGAATGGTGATTTGGCTATTTTGGAAACAGGTACTGACGGCACACCTGGAGGATTGAAATCCATTATAGACTTGACCCATGCCAATTTTGGCATTTTGACAAACATTACAGTTGACCACTTGCAGGATCCTCACGAAAATGATGAAACTGATTTTATAACAAGAAGCTTTTTAGAGTATGCTAAAGTCAAAGGTGAACTTGTTAAGGGCATTGAAGAGAATAATGGAACTTTAATCTATAATGCTGATGATCCAACAATTGTAGGTCTCTTTAAGGAAATTGACTTTAAAGGGGATGCAATAAGCTTTGGTCTTGAAGATGAGCCATGCAGAGTATCAACCAAACCATGTTGGTGTGGCAGAGACATTGAAATAAATGAGCTTATTTCAGGTTGTGGAACCTTTGAATGTGATTGTGGAATAAAGTATGAAAAGCCAATGTATTTAGCTAAAAACATTTCTTTGAAGGACAGAACATTTACTTTGGAATCACCAGAGGGAGAAACAGATTTCACCATTTCCCTTGATGGATTGCACAATGTCTACAATGCAGTTGGTGCTATCATTGCAGCTAGAAGATTCCTGAAGCTTTCTGATGATGAAATCCAAAAAGGACTTTTGAGCTTTAAAGGCACTGCTGGAAGAATGGAAATTGTTGCCAAAGTCGATGACAGGATTATTATGGTGGATTATGCTCATAATCCTGCAGGTGTAGAGACTATCCTAAAGGAAATCACTAAGATTTATGGGGATACAACTGTAGTAATTACAATCACTTCGGAATCAGGCCATGAAGGAGACATTGAAATTTTGGAAAAGGCTCTGGACAATGTGAAATATATTGTGCCGGCTTCCCATGATTCAAGACTTGTAGTGGATGAATTATTGGCCTCTGCAAAAGAGGGGAAAGCTGATTTCGACTATGAAACATTGGAAAATACCTTTGTATTTACTGATGTTGATCCTGAACAGGCTTCCAAATTCACTTTAGGTGCAAGTGCAGACCAAGTAGTTGAAGGTGTAAAGGCAGCTTTAAAAACAGATTCCAATATCATCATAATCCTTGGTGAGGCAGGATTCAAGTTCAAATTGGATATTGCTGATTACTGTAGTGGATTATAGTTCTATAAGTTGCCAATCCAATTTTTAATTTTTTATTTTTCCTTTTTTTTAAATATTTTCAATCTGCTGTTTTTCAATTGATAAATCAATATTATATCCATTTGATTAATTTTCAACTGCTCTCTATAAATATTTAAATAATATCTAAATACATATATAAATTCATGGTTACTTATATTCAACATCCTTTAATTAGGCCGAATTCAGCAGAAGCTAGGATTTATCAACAGGTTTTGGCAGCAGATGTATTGAAAAATGGAAATACTATGATAGTAGCTCCAACAGCATTAGGAAAAACAATTGTTGCAATACTTGTAGCTGCAGATAGGCTTCAAAAATTTAAGGGATCAAAAATTCTTATTTTAGCTCCAAGTAAACCATTAACCATACAGCACGAAGAAAACTTCAAGCACTTTTTAAATGTTCCTTGCACTTCTATAACAGGAGCTGTTAAGACTGATGACAGGGAAAAACGCTGGAGAGAGTCACAGGTTATTTGTGCAACCCCTCAGACTGTTGAATCTGACTTATTGAATGAAAGATACAGTTTAGATGATGTTTCATTGGTTGTTTTTGATGAATGTCACCATGCTGTTGGTTCATATTCTTACGTTTATCTTGCATCCAGATATGTAAAGGAATGTCAAAACCATCTTATTTTAGGACTTACTGCTTCTCCAGGGCATGATAAAAATAAAATCAAGGAAGTTTCTGAAAACCTCTTTATCCAGGACATTACAATCAAAACTGAAGAAGACCCAGATGTAAAGCCATATTTCAATCCAATCAATATAGATTGGGTAAAAGTGGAAATGGGTCCTCGCCTTGAAAAGATTAGAGATTTGGTTAATAAGGCTTTAAAGGTTCGTCTTAAAGGCTTAAAGGATTTGGGAATCATCAATACGGTTTCTGTAAACAAGAGGGATATACTGAAAGCAAGGTCTAAGGTTCAAAGGAGAATAGGCCAATCTGTTAATCCCCCTAAAGAGTGTTTCCAGGCAATATCCATTTTATCTGCAGTAATCAATTTGCAGCATGCTTTAGGATTATTGGAAAGTCAGGGAGTGGCTCCATTCAATGACTATGTTGGAAGGCTAAGAAAGAAAACAACAAGAGCTGCAAAAAATATCTTGCTTGATCCTAATTTCTCAAAAGCAGTTTATCTTGCAAAGGAAGCAGAGGACTACGGTCTCGAGCATCCTAAGATGAAAAGGCTTATGGAGATTCTCAAATTGGAGTTAGGCATGGATGGCCAGACAAGATTGAAATCCTTAAGAGAAGATGGGCAAAATGAGGACACTCCTAAAATCATAGTCTTTACACAGTATAGAGACACATTAGACATGATTCATGAAAGATGTGAACATGAAGGCATAAAGAGTGTTAGATTCTATGGTCAGGGAACCAGTGACGGCAAGAAAGGATTGACTCAAAAAGAGCAGAAAAACATCATCAAATCATTTAAGACAGGCAATTATGATGTTTTGATTTCAACAAGCGTTGCAGAGGAGGGTATAGATATACCTGCAGTTGACTTGGTTATTTTATATGAGCCAGTTCCATCCGAAATTCGTATGATTCAAAGAAGAGGAAGAACTGGACGTAAATCTTCTGGCAGAATGAAGGTATTGATTACCAAAGGAACAATTGATGAAGGCTATTACTGGACCAGCGTTAGAAGGGAGTCTAGGATGAAAACCCAACTTGCAACTCAAGAGGCTATTGAAGAGCTAAAGCTCAATGCAGCTGAAAAGATTGAGGCAGAGCGTACAGTTAAGGTTTTAGGCAAAAAGGAACAGTCAATTGTAGAAGAACCTGTTAGCAATGACATAGAAGACTCATTAGAGGAAGAAATCAGTGACGAGGACATTGAAGAGATTGACTTGGAAAATGAAAATGAGAGCAAGCTAGAACAAATTAAAGAAAATGAGGCTAAAGAGGAACAAACATTGGAAGATGCCATTTATGAAGAGCTTGCTAAAACTCCTCATAATCAGGAATTGGTTGTTTATGTAGATTCAAGAGAAGGAAACTCAAAAGTCATTAGGGCATTGGATACCATTGGTGTTAAAGTCAAAGTCAATACAATGGCTGTTGCAGATTATCAGGTAAGCGAGGAAGTAGCTATTGAAAGGAAAACAGCTAAAGACTTTGTGGATTCCATTGTTGACAAGAGATTATTCAAGCAGGCAAGAATGATGATGGAAGAGTTTAAAAAGCCGGTCATGATTCTAGAAGGAAATGATTTTTATTCAGGATTTATCAATCCTAATGCAATAAGGGGGGCCATGACATCAATTGCACTTGACTATGGAATTAGCATTATCCCTACAAGAACAGAGGAAGATACTGCTGCAATGATTAAGAGAATTGCAATAAGGGAACAAAAAGGAGAAAAACGCAGCATTCAAATCAGAACAGAAAGAAAACCACAAAATCTCTGGGAACAGCAATTGTTCATTATTGAGTCATTGCCAAATATTGGGCCTGTTCATGCAAAAAGATTATTGGAACACTTCGGTTCTGTTAAGGCAGTTCTGGAAGCTGATGAGAAAAAGCTTCAGGAAGTCGAAGGAATCGGTAAAAAGACAGCCAAGAATATTAGGGAAGTTGTTGAAGGCAAATATCTCTACTTCAAAAAAGATGATAATCAAAAAAGGCTTAAATAATCTATTATTCTTGATTTCTATCCCATTTCTAATTTTTTTATTTTTAATTTTTAATTATTTT
>JAFRCZ010000151.1 GCA_017404125.1 Methanobrevibacter sp. | reverse complement strand
TAAACCTTTATAACTTGATAAAAAGAGTATAATTTGCTTTTTTATTATAATTTTTCATAATGATTATAATTTAAAAAAATATAAACTTTATTCAGTAAAGAATAGTTCTTTAAACTTAAAACTTATTATAGATGAATTATAAATAAATAAAAACTAAAGTAAAAAATCAAAAAATTATTTAATTTTTTAATCATTTTTATTATGCTTATTATATTAGGAGGAATTTAATGTCTGATACTGTAAGAACTTGGCGTCATATCCAACAAAGATATAACCTTGTTGGATCCAAATGTACTACTTGTGGTCAAGTGTTTTTCCCACAAAGGGTAATCTGTCCTGACTGCAGAAGAAAAGGAAACATAGAAGATATCCAATTTTCAGGAAAAGGAAAAATCTTTACCTATTCCGTAATCAGAACCCCAACTTCTGACTTCAAGAAAATAGCTCCTTATGCTGTAGCTATCATTGAGCTTGAAGAAGGTGCAAAAGTAACTGCACAAATCGTTGACGCTGATGTTGATGATATTCAAATTGGAGACCCTGTAGAAATGGTCTTTAGAAAAATCCGTGAAGATGGCCCTGATGGCGTTATTTCATATGGATTTAAATTTAAAATCGTAAAATAAATTTATTTTTAAAATAGCTTTTTAGCTATTTTATTTTTTATAAACCCTGAGTAATACTTTTTTTAATAATTTTATTAAAAATTATTACTTTTTAATTTTTAAAATTATTGATTATTAAATTATATGTGATATTATGAGTTATGAAGATACTGCTGTATTGTTATTAAGCCATGGGAGTACTCTTCCCTATGCAGAAGAAGTGTTTAAAGATATATGCGCTAAATTTAAGGCAAAAACAGAATTTGACGCAGAAGTAGGCTACATGAAAGTAGCTAAGCCAAACTTGCCACAGGCAATTGAAATTTTAAAGGAGCGCAATCCTAATTTAAAGCGCATTGTAGCTACTCCAGTCTTTTTGGCTGCGGGAATTCATACAAACATAGACATTCCTATCATTCTTGGCCTTGAACCTAAAGAGACAGATCCAAGACAGCCTGACGGCAATTATCCTGAAGGCCACTATCTGGTAGGCCTTGAAGAGGTTGATTTCGATGGAGATTTAATATTAATTGATCCAATAGGCCCTAACCCAAGACTTTTGGAAATCATAAACAAAAAGATTTCTGGAGCTCTTGAAGATTCCAAGCTTGACGACGATGCAAAAACAGGAGTATTATTAGTTGTCCATGGAAGCAGATTGAACTACAGCAAAGAATTCATTACAGATTTATTTGGACAGTTTGAAGCTCAATGTGATTATCCATGTGACTTTGGATTCATGGAACTTGTAGAGCCTAATATCCCAACTTCAATAAACAAGCTTGTAAGTGAAAATGAAGTGGACAGATTGGTTGTTGTTCCTATATTCATTGCACCTGGAGCACACACTACAAGGGACATTCCAACTATCTTAGGTCTTATTGAAGATGATGGTACAGGTCATCACCATCACCATCACGGACACAGTCATTCTCATAGCCACGACCATGAGCATGATCATGACCATGGACACAGTCACGAACATGGCCATAGCCACAGCCATGATCACGGACATCATCACCATCATCATGACCATGGTGATGTAAAGATGGAATTTGAAGGAGAAATATTGTATCCTGATCCAATCTGTGATGATGACATTTTGATTGAAATATTGGAAACAATGGTTAAAGAAGCGTTAGAATAGTTTTATTCTAATTTCTTTAATTCTTTTTTTATCAGTTTTTT
>JAFRCZ010000150.1 GCA_017404125.1 Methanobrevibacter sp. | reverse complement strand
TTTTCTCAATTTCATTTAATAAAATAAAATTCCAAGCTATTTTTTAAAGTTTATTTCTTAAATATCCAATAAATAAAAACAAATTTTATAAACATATAAATTCATATATTCTATTAATAATATCTAATAGTGAAAACTATTGAATAATAAATTAATTAATTAAAAAATCTTTTTAAATTTTTTAAAATTTTTAAAAATTTTAAATACATGAATTATATTAATTATATATTCTATTTATTGTGATGGTGAAAAATATGAAAGGAATAATATTGGTTATGGACGGAATGGCTGGCCGTCCCTTAAAAGAACTTAACAATCAAACTACACTTCAAGCAGCTAAAACTCCAAATATGGACAAAATGGCTGAAAGAGGAATTACTGGATTAATGGATTCAATTGCACCGGGAATCATCCCAGGCAGTGATACAGCACACCTATCCATTTTAGGCTACAACCCTTATGAAGTATACACTGGAAGAGGTCCATTTGAAGCAGTAGGTGTTGGTGTAGATGTTATTCCTGGAGATATAGCATTCAGATGCAATTTTTCAACATCAGATGAAGATGGAATCATTACAGACAGACGTGCTGGAAGAATAAGAGATGGCACAGATGAGATAATAGCAACATTGAATACAATGGAAATTGAAGGATATGAAGACATCCAAATCATCTTCAAGGAATCAACCGGACACAGAGCAGTTTTAGTGCTTAGAGGAGAAGGATTATCCGGCAAAGTAAGTGATGCAGACCCTAAAGTGGAAGGAAATAAACCTAAAGTTGTAAAAGCACTTGACGGAAGTCCAGAAGCAGAAAAAACTGCAGATATCCTAAACAAATTAGTAGCAAAATCCTATGAAATGACTAAAGACCATCCAATAAATCTTAAAAGAATAGAAGAAGGCGAAGCACCTGCAAATATAATCATTCCTCGTGGTGCAGGAGAAGTGCCTGAAGTAGAATCAATCAACGATAAATATGAAGTAAATTCAGCATGCATTGCAGAAACTGGGCTTATAATGGGAATTGGCCGTTTCGCAGGAATGGATATCATTGAAATGGAAGGTGTCACTGGAGGAACTGATACAAACCTTGAAAACATTAGAGACACAATCATTGACCAAGTGAATAATAGTGAACATGACTTCTTCCTAATCAATATCGACGGTGCTGATGAAGCAGGCCACGATGGTAATGCTGAAGAAAAACTAAAATTCATTGAAAAGGTAGATGAAGTTGTTATGAGCGAACTCCTTAAATTGGAAGACTGCTATATCTTTTTAACTGCAGACCATTCCACACCTATTTCCGTTAAAAACCATTCAGGAGACCCTGTTCCTATATTGATTAATGGTCCTGAAGTAAGAGTGGATGATGTTTGTGAATATAATGAATTTGCAGTAGCTAAAGGCGGCATGTGCAGAATCAGAGGTGCAGATGTGATGAACATCATTACTGATTTAATGGGTTATGCACATAAATTCGGAGCTTAAATTATTCTATTGGAGATAAGATCATGACAAATAAAAAACTATTTGGAACTTCTGGAATCAGAGGAATAATCGGTTCAGAAATCAATTCAGAGCTAGCATTGAAAATAGGCAAATCCCTAGCAAAATACTTAAAAAACACTGGAAAAGTAGTTATTGGTTATGATACCAGAACCACCAATAGAATGTTAGAGCAAGCTATCACTGCAGGACTCATTGAGCATGGCGTGGATGTTGTTAAAATTGGCATGGTACCTACACCTCTCGTAGGTTATGCAACCTTAAAGCTTGATGCTGATGCTGGAGTAATGCTTACTGCATCTCACAATCCTTCACAATACAATGGAATTAAGCTTTGGAATAAAAATGGAATGGCTTATACTCCAGAGCAAGAAGAAAAGATTGAAGAAATCTATTATAACGAAGACTTTGGCAAAGTTGAATGGGATAAAATCGGCATAATTAGCCATAACGATGAAATCAAAAAGCAATACATTGATGATTTATTGGATATTGTAGACATTAAGCCGGGGCTTAAAGTAGTCATTGACTGTGCATGCGGTGCAGGATCCGAGCTTTCCCCACTTATATTTAGAAAAGCAGGATGTGAAGTGATTACCTTAAACTCACAAGTTGATGGATTTTTCCCAGGAAGAAACCCTGAACCAAATGAAGCAAACCTTTCAAGTCTTATGAAAGCTGTTGTAGCAACCGAATCTGACTTGGGAATTGCTCATGATGGTGATGCAGACAGAATGATAACTGTTGATGAAAAAGGAAGAGTATCAGAGTTTGATAAGCTTTTAGCACTTGTTTCAAAGAAATTCGGCGGAACTGTAGTGACTACTGTTGATGCAGGATTATGTATGGATGAAGCAATGGAAGAAGTTGGAGGAAAAGTTCTTAGAACCAAAGTGGGAGATGTGAATGTTGCAGAAGTGATGATTGAAGAAAATGCAAGCTTCGGCGGAGAACCTTCAGGCACTTGGCTACATCCCGACTTCTGCATGTGTCCAGATGGAATATTATCTGGGCTTAGAATGGCTGAAATTGTATCTAAGGAAGGAAAATTATCTGAACTTCTTGAAAAATTCCACCAATATCCTCATATGAGAGAAAAAGTTGTCTGTTCCAAAGAGGAAAAGTTCAAAGTAATGGAAAATATGGAAGATCTTTTAAAAGATGCTTTTGATGACATTAAGGACATGAACACCATTGATGGAATCAGATTGGCTTTCAATGATGGAAGCTGGGTTTTAGTAAGGCCTTCTGGAACTGAAGATTATGTAAGAATAACCTTAGAGGCTAAAACTCAAGAAAAAGCAGAACAGATAAGAGATACCTGTACTAAAATTATTAAAGAGAATATTTAATTATTCTCTAAAATTTCTTTTTTTATAAAAAAATTATTAGTTTTAAATATTGCGAATTAAATTTTTAGAAATAGAAAATA
>JAFRCZ010000149.1 GCA_017404125.1 Methanobrevibacter sp. | reverse complement strand
CCGGATGCACCTGCACAGATACCACCCATGGTAAAGTTATCAGGAATACCATTGTTTACGGTAATTACCTTGTTATCCATACCACCGATATCAAGAACTGTCGCTTCACCTTTCTGGCAATCTGCTAGGTATACTGCACCTTTAGCATTTACAGACAATTCCTCTTGGATAAGCTCTGCACCGAATTCCTGACCCATAGTGAATCTGCCGTAACCGGTAGTTCCTATGCCGTCAACATCATCCCATTTGTATCCAGTGCCTTCAAATGCTTCTGCAGCTGCAGTTTTTGCAGATTCAATAATGTCTTTAGTGGAAGTCCAACCGGTACCGATAACCTTGTTGTTTTCCATGAGCACTGCTTTTGTAGTTGTTGAACCTGAGTCAAGTCCAAGGGTAAGGCCTTCTTGCTTTTCACGAGCAAGAATGCTTCTACGAGTTACAGTGGTAGCCAATGCTTCCATACGGATAAAGAGTTCATCTGCTTTAGTCCTTTCAGTGAAGGAGTAAGTAACTACAGGAATACGGGTGTTGTTTTGGATGAAACGTCTTACTTCGTTTCTCACCAATGCCCCTTCTGCACATCTGAAACAAGTTGCAATGAATACTGCATCAGGCTTGCATCTTCCTTCAACAATAGACATAGCCCTTGCAATCATAAGCTTTAAGCTTGAACTTTGAGCAGAGAAACCGAATTTCTCATAAGCTTCATTAATGTAATCCAAATCAATTTCAGGAAGAATAATTTCTGCTCCAAACTTAAGAGCTGCCTTTTCTATTTCCTTTTGAATACCACTATATTCAGTACCGCAAGAAACAAGTGCAATCTTTACCATTTTATTCTCCTCCTTTTTTAGTAGTGATTGGTTCACCTAAAACATCACTGTCTCCTTCCATGTCTCCTCCGCCACCAGGCAAGGAGTCTAAAAATTCCATGATTTGATTTACCATAAGTCTGGTTCCATCTTCATCATCAGGATAGACAACTTCCAAGACAGGAATGTCCTTTTTACGTAAACAGAAAATTGATAATTCATTTGTTCTTGCACAGCCTACACAACCAAAACCAAATGGAGCGCCGTCAACAATAATTGCCGCTTCTGCTGCATCTATGAGAGGCCCAATAATGGACATTCTTCCTCTGACCCCTGAAGGCACTTCAATAGCTGCATACTTTAATCCATTGATTGGATCTTCTTCTGTAATATTCATTGGTGGAGAATCAATCTCTGGGTCTTTAATCTTTTGTCTTATCTGTTTTTGAAGAGCTAAAGGAGTGTGACCTTTTCTCTCAATCAAGTCAGCTAAAACCAATGAATTTGGGGGATAAATAGCTACTTTTACCATAATATCATCCTCTTAAATATAATCTAGAAAGCAAATCTAACTGTCCCAATTCACTTTCTATTATTTATCATCCTCACTTTTTTCTTCTTTTAAAGTTTCTTCTAGAACTTCCTTAAAGTATTCAACAGAAACAGGTTCCTTTTTCTCAATTGTCACTTCTCTTGGATTTTTCAAAGCTTCACCAACATAATCGAGAATCCTGAATTCCTTCTCCATTTGGTGGAAACCTTCCCTTGGTCCGTATCTGTGACCTCTGCATCTTCTTGGGTCACCTGGAGCAAAACCTCTTTCCTTTGTAAAAATTCCATAAGGGTCCAATTTACGGAGCTCTCTGATAGCTTGTCTTACATATTCATCCTTACCGCTAATCATAGCACCGTAACAAGTCCATTTAATTGTAATAGGCAAGTTTAGCATATGCAGGAAGTTTACAACCTCGCTTTCACTTACATTTGCCTTTGAACTTAAAATAATCATCCTTGTTGAAACTTCAGGATCCATGTCCTCTTTACCTAAATCTGGAGTAATACATAAATTTGCAGGCATCTAATTCCTCCTATTCATCATCCTCGTAAACTTCATAAATATAAAGAGTGCTTCCGTCTTTAAGCTTGTTCAAGCCTTCAATGTTTCCAACAACTTCACCAACAACATTGGTAGCAGAGAAGGGTTCACCAGTAGGTCCGAAATCAGTAGTGTCAACAGTTCTGATACCAATAAGACCTAAATTCTTACGGGACATGTTAGTAACTCCTATTTGTCCAGCCTTCATGATATCAGTCGGATTGTTTTCAGGAATAAGTCCCTTGGATTCATCCTTATTGCCATGGAACATGAACATATTCATATCTGGAACTGCAAAGTAAACCTTTAATGTTCCAACTGGCTTTTCTGCCAATCCAGTGATTTTCTCTAAGTACCATCTGGTTCTTGGAGCATCATCTGTTAATTTTACTTTGAGTAGCTCATCACTAGCTAAACCAAAAGTGCTGACTTCCTTATTGTCTAAGATACCAACAGTATTTTCCGGTTCTTGAGTTACGATAATAGCATCGTCTGCCTCATTTCCAGTCCTTATATGATTAATGCCCAAACTTTTGAGTTTTTCTTCTGCCTCTTTTTGAGTCATCATCATAAGCTGGATTCTGTCAGGACTGCTTCTTACAGTGATCATATCTCCTTTTTTAGCTATATCAAACAATTCCATACCTTGCTTAACTGTAGCTAAATTAGTATGAGTTTCAGCTCTTACTCTGTCTTCTCTATAAATATAAACTCTACCTTTACCGTTTCCTTCATTTCTTAAGGTAACTGTCCCTCTTTTACGTTCTGTAATCTCTTCCTTGTCTTTAGTCAAACCAGTGAGTTCATAGAAACCTACAAATGAGTTGGATTCAAAGTCAACTTTAATCTTATCGTTTCTAATGAGTGAGAACAAGTGTTCAACAGACTTTGGAGAATTAAAGTTAGGTTCAAAAAGAACATAGGTGAATAATTGATTTCCTTGTTCCAAAACTTCATCCAAGTTAGAACCACCAGTACTGTCTTGAACGGTACTTCGCTCAATTACAGGTTCTATAGCTAAGATTTCATCATCATCAGTTAATGAGAATAATGTTTTTCTTCCACCTATAACCCTTGCAAATACCCCACGATCACTGTATTTCGGAACACCATAAACATTAGAGTGGTCATCCTTTACAAAGATTATATGAGTGGCCTCAGCGGAAAATCCTGATAAGCTAATCAAGACCTCATTGTCAAAGTATGCAAACTCATCGTGTGACGGTTCAAATTTAGAGCTAACAGGACCGATAGCCACTTCATTAGAGGTTTCCCAACGAACATTATTAGAGATAAACTGAGAATAATTTTCATTGAAGAAATCAGTTAAAGGCTGTGATTTTTCAGAAACTTCCAATTCAATGAGAATACTTCCTTTAGGTGTTTTAATCTTATATTTGAGGACATTGCTTTGTATCTCGCTTTCCCCTTTGATAAGACAAACAATACTGCCTTTCTTATAAGGAGCATTTGAAATTTCAATAGCATCCTTAATGGTAGAGCCTTCAGGAATATCCACATCTTCTCCATTAATTTTAATTAGCATAGGCTTGCCTCTTTTTTTAATAAAACTATAATTATCAACAGTTAATAGTAACTATACTTATAAAATAAGAGTTAATTTAAATTAATTAAATTAAATTAAAAAATTACCCTATTTTATAAATTAAGTATATTTATATTATTAATTATATAAAATAGTTTTTAAATTAATTTCCAATAATAAAATAAGAAAAAAGTTATTAAAAAATTTATTTAAAAATTTATTTATAAATTATAAAAAAGAAAAATCCCGTTATTTTAAAATGACAGATAACTCAAAATAAAAAAAAATAGAAAAATAGAAAATAAGTAAATTCTACTTATTCATAGAATTTACCTAAGAAATCTTTCATTCTTTGATTGTCTGATGAGAATACCTCTTCAGGTGTTCCTTGCTCTACGATAACTCCACCATCCATGAAAATGATTTCATCAGAAACATTTCGAGCAAAATTCATCTCGTGAGTGACAATGACCATTGTCATATGCTCTGCTGCCAAATCCTTGATTACCTGCAAGATTTCTCCTGTAAGCTCAGGGTCAAGTGCAGAGGTAGGTTCGTCAAAGAAAAGAATATCAGGGTTCATACATAATGCCCTTGCAATGGATACCCTTTGCTGTTGTCCACCAGAGAGTTCAGAAGGATAAGCATCTTCCTTATCTGATAATCCCATCTTTTTAAGAAGATCTCTTGCATGTTCGTAAACTTCATTTTTATCTCTTTTTTGAACTCTTATAGGAGCATTAGTGATGTTTTTCATTACAGAATGATGAGGGAACAAATTGAAGTTTTGGAACACCAATCCAAATGTTCCATCAAAGTTAATTTCCCCGCTGTCTTCGCTCTCCAAATCGGTAATGCATCTAAGCAATGTGGATTTACCAGATCCAGAAGGGCCGATAATGGACAATACTTCCCCTTTATCTACATTAAAAGAGATATCCTTTAAAACTACATTGTCTCCAAAACTTTTCTTAAGATTTTTAACTTCCAATAAACTCATGATATCTCTCCTATGTATCGTAATAATCCAATCTCTTCTCGAAGCGTTCCATGATAAATGCCACTATTGCATTGAATACATAATAGAAACCACCTGCAATCAGCAATGCTGAAATTGATGCTTCAGCTGCAGCAATCTGTTTTGCAACTGTAAACATTTCTGGAATTGCAAGCACAAATGAAAGGGAAGTATCCTTTACCAAAGTGATAACCTCATTTGTAATGGAAGGAAGCACTATCTTTACTACTTGAGGCAAAATAATTATAAAGAATGTTTCCAATCTGTTATAACCCAATACCTGTGCAGCTTCATACTGTCCGTTTGGAATTGATTCAATTCCTCCACGGAAAATCTCTGCAAAGTATGCTGCATAGTTAATGGTAAATGCAATGATAACTGCAACCATCCTGAAATCCCTTGAGAGAGTCATACCGAAAATATAGTATGGACCAAAGAACACTACAATCAATTGCAGCATCAATGGAGTTCCTCTCATGATTGAAATATAAGCTTTCATGAACCATTGCAATGGCTTGAAGCTACTCATTCTTCCTGCAGCCACAGCAAGCCCTAAAGGAATGGAAAATAGCAATGTAAGCAAGAATATTTCAATAGAGGTTCCCATACCCCATAATAATTCTTCTAAAATTTTACTTAATAACATTTGAAATTCTCCAAAATGAAAATAAAAAATTAATAGTTTAGATTAAATAAATATTGGCTCATTTAAATAATCATTATTAATTTAATAAACTTAAATAAATCATTTAAATAAGGATTTGAATAATTTAAATAATTTATTTAAACTTAAAAAATTAGTTTAAGAATAAAAAAAAAGTTTATACATAATAAATTATGCATAAACTAAGAATTAATTTGCCTATTTGGTAATAAGAGAACCTGGAACACCGAATTCATCGTAATTTTGTGCGATTTTTTCAACGGTTCCGTCTTCAAACATTTCGTCTAAAGTAGCTTGGATTTGGTCTCTTAATTCTTCATTACCTTTTTTGAAACCTACACCATATTGTTCTGAAGAAATTTCTTCATCTAATATTTTGTATTGGTCACTGCCTTTTTGGCTGATTTGGTATTGAGCTACACCGATATCGATTGCAACTGCATCACATGCACCGGATTCTAAATCCATAAATGCAGTGTTATAGTCAGCAATTTCAGTTAATGAATCGAAGGTGTCAGCTAAATCTTTTTGGTCTCCTTGAAGAGCTGCTAATGCAGAGGAATCTTTTTGGGTTTCTACGATTTTACCTTCTAAATCGTCTAAACTGTCGATACCAGAATCTGTTTTTACAACAATTACTTGTTTGTTGTCAATGTATGGTTCAGACCAGGTGTATTCGTCTTCTCTACCATTGATGGTGAATCCGTTCCAAATACAGTCGATAGAACCAGAGTCTAATTCACTGTCTTTAGCATCCCAGTCTATTGGCTGTTTTACTAAAGTCCATCCATTTCTGTCACAGACCTCTTGAGCTAAGTCTAAGTCAAATCCTACATATTCCCCATTATCGTCATTGTATCCGTATGGAGGGAATTCTGCATCAAAACCAACAACTAAAGTGTTGTCATCAGTATCAGCAGATGCATCGTCGCCTAAGAAATCGAACCATCCTGCACTGGATGCACCGATTAATAAGAATACGAGCAATGCAGCACCTAAGATAATTCCTCTTTTTTTATTCATATTTTCACCAAAAAATATATTTAATTTAGAATATATTATAAATTAGATAGATAAAAAAATCTAATCTACATAATTATTTTTAAAAATCATATTATATAAAATAGTGTTATTTATTCAAAAAAACTCTAAAAATCACATCAATGAACCAAGTTATGTCTAATAAAACTATAAAATAATAAATATTGTTTAAGTTTTAATAAATTAGAAAATGAATAATTTTTAATAAAAATTATAAGACAATATTATAAAATTTTTTAATAAAAATAGAAATTATAGTAAAAATTAGTTTTATAATATCAAAACAATTTTGAGAAATAAAAAAATTGAAAATTTTAAAGGACAATGAATCAAATAAAAAGAAAATAAAGAACAAATCACCTATTAAAATACAAATAAAGAATTATAAATCAAAATATTAATTTAGTTAAGAAATTATTGAATGGAAAAAAATTAGAAAATTTATTAAAAAATGAAGAAAGAATAAACTACAAAAATAGAAAAAAAGTAAAAAATGAAAAAAGTTAAAAATTATTCATTCATTTTTAAAACAGGATTCTTTTCCTGGCTAAATAAAACTGCCTTCTCATCACCATATTCCAAATAAAGGGCTTTTTCTTCAATTACATCACCGACAACAGCCACTTCAAATGAATATAGGCTTAAAGTGTCAATGATTTCTTGACAGTTCTCTTCTTTTGCTGTCAATACAAAAGCAGCTCCAGGATATGCTCTAAGCCAATCCTCCCATTCCACATTTGGATTTCTAGGAATTGATTCAAGCTTGACGCAAGCTCCAACACCAGATGCTTCAAGCAACATCTCCAAGGTACCAAGTGTTCCAGGATTACTGATATCCTTTCCTGCAGTTGGCAAATGGGCTTCTGCAATTTCCTGCATAACCTTTATTTGATCTTGAACCAATTTATCATCTTTTTCATAGGTAGTATCCCAATTTAGAGCAAACTGAGGATGCTGTCTTCCATCAGTGTCAATAGCTACAAGCACCTTATCGCCAGCACTTGCACCTGCAGAGGTGATTAATGAATCCTTTTTTGCGATTCCTGCAATAGCTACATCCAATGAATTGAACTCAGAGTCAGGATGAAGGTGTCCTCCAACCATAGGAACATTGAACTTCTTGCATCCATCTACAATGCCTTGAAGCAAATCATCATAGATTTCATCATCAAAAATGGACATTGTATTTACCATAGCTATTGGCTTTCCGCCCATTGCAGCTATATCATTTACGTTAACAAGCACAGAGCAATATCCTGCCCAGTAAGGATTTACACTCATCAATTGGCCCCAAATTCCATCAGCAGCAAGCAAAATAACTTGATTATTGCCAATGTCAATAGCGGAAGCGTCATCTCCAAAATCAAGAAGCACATCACCAGATATATTATAGACTTCACCTAAAGTCTTTGTAACCTTTTCAATGGAATTCTTTCTGCTAACGCCTACAAATTCCTGAAGTGATTTAACAAGTTCATTAAAATCCATTTTTACACCTAAACAAATAAAAAAATAATTTGAAAAAATTCTTTAATTTAATCTAAATTCATGCAAAAATAAAAGTTAAATTAATAAATTTAATTAATAAATCTTATAAAAATTTAATATAATAAAATTAATCTTGCTCCTTGGAATCATCCGAATTTTCTAGAGAATCTCCAAATTCCTCTTCAATATACTCCGCCCATCCATCAGAATCGTCTGTTTCCTCTTCAGTAGACTCATCTGAAATGACATCATCTGAATCATCATTTAAATCATCATCTAGATAAACCTCTTCAACTGGAACATCCTCATAAATGATTTCTTCTGATTCATGCTCTACATAAATCTCTTCTACAGGAGAATCTTCTTCATGCTCAACATAGATTTCCTCAACTGGAGGCTCATCAATGCTTTCATAAGGAACTTCATCATAATAAATTGAATCCTCTTCTTCAATATACACTTCTTCATCTAAATAGGCTTCTTCATCAAGATAAACTTCCCCATATTCTTCAGATCCATGTTCAACTATAATCTCTTCAAGTTGATCATCAGAAATTTCTTCGACATCTGCTTCAACATAAATCTCTTCAATTGGAGCATCTTCATAAATTACTTCTTCTCCTTCCTCATAATTATCATATTCAAATCCATCAATGAACTCATCGAGGTTTTCAACCAATTCCGGATTTTCATCTACGACCTCATGATAGGAATCAATCACATTATACTCATGATCTTTCTGGGTATAGCTTGGAACAATATCCTTTACTTTCCCAATTAGAAGAGATTGGAAAGCATGTGCGATGGCATTCTTGAATTCCCCTACAGAATGTGCTTCCTCATCATAGGGGATCTCTAAAGTGTCCTTTGACAAGAATATTTCCTCATATATGTATTGACCAACAATATCATCAAACCCTGAGGAAACTTCAATGAATGTTGATTCCGCATTCACAAAACCGTTTTCAACAACCTTATCCAAATCACCATCAGTGATTCCAATGATTGGAATATTGAACCTATACAATATATCGGAAGCTACTAAAGAGGTGTCATCACCAATTGTAACTACCAAGTCAAAGTCCTTGAATTTATAAATGTCATAAGCGGCATGGTCCACATAAGCCACTTTAAAGGAATACTCATCATCAGAAATTTCACCGGAATATAGGTTTCTTTCAGTGTCATTTACGGATATGTCATTATGAGACAATATGCGTGGAGTTACATCTTCAGACTTTCTAAGCAATCCAGTCTTGACAATAACCCTTTCCAAGTCAACTGGACCTAATTTTTCAAGGCCATGATACTTCATAGTTCCATTGATGATATCTACAATCATACCATCACGAGCAATCAAAACTATGGAATCTGCATTGGAATAACCCACAACAATACCGTTTATAAAGATATTTTCATCTGGACTTACTCCATGTATCTTACGGTAAGTGTAATGGCTTGTCTCATAATCATCAAAGGATTCCAATAGCCTTTCAATGGACTTTTCATCTTCGCTTTCCTGATTATTTGACAAATATTGTGAAACAACTTCTTCAGGTGTGACTTCAATTAAATCCAAAGCTGCCTTCAAACCATCAAATAATTCTTCAAAATTAAAGGAAAGTGATTCAAGCATGTTTTTATTGCCTAAACCTAAAAGTGCTCTTTTGCTTTTTCTGCTTTTAGCCAATTGTTCATTTAAAATCACATTCCAACTGATGATTGAACCATCCTCTTCTCCAGGCCTTTCTATTTGAATAACCGGAATGCTTGATTCATACAACGGCTTGTGATTAGTAGCCAAGTAATCCTCATTTGAAATCTGTTTGAAATAATGAGTAAAGACTTTATAACCAAAAACACGTCCAGTTTCAGGAGATTTTCCATAATTCAATAAAAAGATGACATCAGCATGCTCTCTGTTGAATAGCTCCAATGATTGGCTAGGCAATAGCTTTAATGATATGTCAATAACATCCTCCAATCCGGCATCAATTACTGCTGTTCTGCCCATTGTTCCACCTAAACGGCAACGGACATTGCCAAAATTAGATAAAATGTCAATAATCTTTTTAGCCCAGCCAGAGTCAACTATTCCTGGACCATGTACAACTACACCAATTTCCATATTCACACCAAATATAGTTCTAATAGTTATCGGATAATAATTATTTTTAAATAATATATTCCATTTATATTCAGTTAATAGATTTTAATTCTTCTTTAAAATACTATAACCAGATTAGGTTTTTATTCTTCTTTTAAATACTTTAGACCCACATACTTCACAGTCATCAAAAGGATAGTCTGCATCAAACTCCTTCTTGCATCCTTCACATGTTTTCACACAATTATATACTCCTTTAATTCCTTCAGTTATTATGCTATCATAGGGAATATCAATGATTTTCAAAACATTCTGCATTGAATAGTCATCGGTTAAAACCTTAATGTTTTCATTTTCACATCTTACGTCTAAAGCTAAAGCCAATAGTTTTTTATCCGCTTCGGATAAGCGCAAATCATCTCCAGATTCAGAGATGATCTCATTTAATTCTTTAATAAACTCTTCCTTTGGCTCTTTAATTATAATTTTTCCATCTTCAATGGCTTGATCTAACAATATCTTAGATTT
>JAFRCZ010000148.1 GCA_017404125.1 Methanobrevibacter sp. | reverse complement strand
GGTGGTTTTCACTGGTGAAGATGGCGATGAGGATACATCGTGGACACTATAACTGGCTCTTGCAGGTTCTGGACTAGACCTAGAAGAAGAGTTAAGACTTAAATATTTTGAGCATTCATTTGCTTCTTATAATTGTATTTTTCTTCGAATTACTTATTTTTCATAACCATTCTCCAATTTTTGCCATTTGATATCTAGATACAAGTTTTGTGCCACAATCTGGGCAGAAACTAAATTTTTTATTACTATAATATTGTTGACATTTAGGACATACTTTAGGAGCAATTTCCTCACCACAATATGGACAGTAATTAGTTCTATCATCAATTTTTTCATTACACTTAGGACATTTCATATTATCACACTCTTTACTACTTTATCTTTAATCTATTTTTATTTATCTATAAATCTTTTCCCTGTTTTTCCAACTTGGTTGAAATAGAAAAAATGACTTTAACTTGAAATATCTTGATATGCGGATACCTTTGATGAAGATATTATAAATTTGAGGATATCTGAGAGGATATTAAGAGATTAAATGATAATTTGTAAAAACCAATAAAAAAATAGATGATTTGTTTTTAGATTTAAGTTTAGATGAGAAATTAAAGTTTTAATTTCTCTTTTTCTTTTATTTTCTCTTTTTAATGATTTGAAAAGTAAAAAATAGTTGTTAAAGGAATAAATTTATCCCCTAATGCAACTATCAAGGTAATTATCAATGTCCTCTTCAGACATTTCGCTCCAGTTTTCCCTGATTCCTCTTTTAAGAGTGTTCAAGTAGTCCTCGCAAGGTTCGTTATATGGTCGTAATTCGTTATTGCTTATTGTAAGCATTTCAAATCCGTCCATTTCTCCAAGTGATATGATATCCTCATACCAATTGCCGTATCCTGGGCTGCGACCGCCATTCTCTTCAGCAGCTACATGCTCAAATTGATCTCGTGTGATGAGATATGCAACTCCTAAAGCATGGCCATCTTTTGTTGTGTCCAAAAAGGACACTCCGCATCCCTCCCATGAACCGGAATAATTTCCAAAGTACATGTCATATGGGATGTCAATGGCTCTCTTTTCAAGAGGTCTTGTAGGATCTTCGCAAGGGTATCTATAGGAGGCACTGCCTTCAAAGCATCCTCCTTCGATGTAGCAAAGGAATCTTTCTTCTAGCATGTTGCTTCCATAGGATACATACCAGATGTATTCCTTCCATGAATCTATTTTATCAAGTCCTTCAGTGTCTTGAGCGTATTCATAGATGTAAGCTAATTCATTGTCAGTTGTAATTTCGCATTTGCGAATGTAAAGGCTTCCTTCTCCTTCAAGCATGTCTATTGAAGTCATGTCATTTTCATGAACTTCGTAAAGTTCCCCAATGATTCTTGCATTTCCAGGTATAATTGCAGGATAGAATCCTCCTACATTATACATGTCATATCCTTCAATGGCAGCTTTTCCAAGGCAGGTGCTGCTTTCAAGGAAATGGTGGTTGCTTTCTCCATTCATGAGTGTTCCATAAACGAACACTTTTCTAGTGCTGAAGTATTCGTTTATTTTGAGTATGTCTTCCTTATAGTCTTCGCCCCATATGCCTTTGAAAGCTTCCTGCTCTTCGCGGGCATCAAATTCAACCATGATATTCAATATCATTTCTGTGAATTTTGAATTTAAGTCTGGGTGAAGATCAATGAATTCTCGAAGT
>JAFRCZ010000147.1 GCA_017404125.1 Methanobrevibacter sp. | reverse complement strand
TATTTTAATTATCGTTATATATTATAATTAGTAAAGCAGATTTTTTTATTTAATCTTACAATTCTAGACAAGAGTATGTCTTGTTAATTCATATTTATTGTTTATCGATGAAGTGATTAAATAATATTAGATTAAGCTTTGTAGGTGTTGAAGCTTAATAACTTATTAATTAATTCAATTTTACTGGAGATATTTTAAATGGCAAGAACAAAAAAAGTTGGTATTACTGGCAGATTTGGTGCTAGATACGGAAGAAAAGCAAAAAGACAAGTTAAGAAAATCGAAGAAAACATGAAAAAGAAACATGTTTGCCCTAAATGTGACAGACCTTACGTCAAAAGAGTAAGCGCTGGAATTTGGGAATGTAAAAAATGTGGTACTGTCTTTACCGGTGGAGCATACGTACCTGAAACTCCAATGGCTAAAGCTGCAACCCGTAACATCAAAAGAATAGTTGGAGGAAACTAATTGTACAGATGTCCTGAATGTGGAACTGAAGTTGACCATAAAGGTTACATGGAAAATAAGTGTCCTAAATGCAGATACAGGATCTTATTCAAAAAGGTTCCAGAAGTCAGAAAACTTGTAAAAGCAAGATAGTTATTAAATAATTTTTTATTTATAATTATTCTTTAATTATCTTTAATAACTATTTAGCTTATTGTAGTTAAATAATATTTAATAACTACTTTCATTTTCTATTTTTATTTAGCTATTTAGTTATTTTAGCTATTTCTAATTTTAATATCCCTATTAAAATTAGTCTTTTTATAATTTTTACTAATTTTATGCATTATGCTACTAATTCTTATTTAAATCAATGAAAAGAGGATTATCATGCTTATTTCTACATCAAGAAAACCATCTCAGAAAACAAGAACTTTCTGCAAGAACTTTTCACATGCCTTTGGCTTTGACTATACAAACAGAGGAAAAAGCAGCTTAAGGGATTTGCTCATTAAGGCTAAGCAATTAGGTCATGACAGTCTTGTATTGGTTTATCAGATTAAGGGAAACCCAAGCAAATTGACTTTCTATGACCTTGAGGAAAATGAAAAGCTTGCTTTGCTTGTTTCCGTCAACACTACAAATGAGCGTCTTCATATCAGTCCAAAGGATTTGAAGATCAGGTCAAGCGTGAGAGAATTGGATATTTTGGCTGAAGTCTTAGGTATTGAGGTAACAACTGAACCTCAAGATTCAAATTACATCAGAATATCCTATGCAGATTATGATGATGAAAAGAACTTTGCAATAATCTATTTTGTAAATAAGAAAGGGGAACAGATAGATTTCCAAATCAATGTTAAAAAGATAATTGAAAACTAATTAGGAGAGATTCACATTAGTGAAAGCGATATCTTAAAGTCAATAAACAGTGATATTGTAATTGATTTTGACAGCGAAAAGCAGGCTAAAATAGTCTATGATTCCATTTTGCTTGAATTTGAGACCGCTCCTGATTATAGGTCTTCAATGGATTTGAAATTGGATAAGAATCAAATCATAATCACAATAGATGCAGAGGATGCAACTTCCTTTAGGGCATCCATCAATTCAGCCATCAAATGGATTAAACTCTCTGTTGAGATTAACGAATTGACTGAAAGCTAATTTTTTTGATTTTTTTAAATTTCAATTTTGATTCTTTGATTTAAATTCATTAAATCAATAGTTTTAAATATTTAACTATTAATATATTATAGTATAATGATTTATTAGATAATTAAATTGATTAAATTAAACTAATATTATTATAAAAAAAGATTTAAGGTGAAAATATGGAAATTCCACAAAATATACAACATCAATTAAACCAATTCCAACAATTACAACAACAAGCTCAAGCTGTAACCATTCAAAAACAAAATGTTGACATTCAATTAAGAGAAACCGAAACTGCTCTTGCAGAACTCAAAAAAACTCCAGAAGATGCTGAAGTATTCAAATCTGCAGGAAACTTACTCATTAAAGTTG
>JAFRCZ010000146.1 GCA_017404125.1 Methanobrevibacter sp. | reverse complement strand
TTTACAGATTGAACTTCTCTTGCAATTTCCTCACAAACACAAAGTTCTTCAGGAAGACCACATACATCACAGATTTTTGACATTTAATTCTCCTTCTGTTTTTGGTTCATAATTGTAAGAACACGAGCAATAGTCCTTTTGAGTTCTCTAATTTTACCAGGGTTTTCATTAACACCTGCAGCAGCACTTTTGGAAACGTTTTTAGCGAGTTCCGCTTTGAGTTCCACCAATTTTTCTTCGATGTCCTCAATTTCCATTTCCCAAATTTCTTTACTTCTTAAAATTGCCATTTTCTCAACTCCTTAAAGATTTATTCCTCTTCGGAATCTTTGGTAGCTGCTTCAAGTTCTTCAAGATCTTCTTCAACTTCTTCAATTTCTTCTAAGTCTTCGAGATCTTCTTCAGCTTCGACTACTTCTTCAACTTCTTCTTCTTCAGCTACTTCCTCTTCAACAATTTCTTCTACAGGTTCAGCGATAGGAGCAAGAATATCTACTTTATCAGGCAATACTGCTTCAGGAGGCATGATTCTAACAACAATACCTAAAACACCAGGTTTTAAAGGTGCAGTTGCAAAGCCTTCTTCTACAAATTTAGTTGCAGGTTCACCACATTTTTTAATGTAACCTTCAGTAAATTTAGCAACAGCAGATCTAGAACCTCTGATTTTTCCAGAAATAGTTACTTCTACACCTTGAGCTCCAGCACCCATAATTCTACGGATAGTGGAATATGCAACTCTTCTGAAGTGCATACCTCTTTGGAGCATGTTTGCTATTTTAGAAGCCATGATTCTAGCATTTAACTCAGGAACATCCACTTCTTTAACTTCTACTTGAGGGTTATCTAAGTCAAATTTGGTTTTAAGACTTTGGGTAATAGCTCTTACGGTTTTTCCACCTCTACCAATTACCATACCAGGTCTTTCAGCATAAACGATAACCATAGTTCCTAAAGGAGTAACTTGGATTTCCATTCCTCCGTAACCTGCTCTTTCGAGTTCTTTTTCTAAATATTCATCAATTTTGGTTCTTCTGAGACCTTCTGTAACGAAATCTTTTTCTATCATTATTTAAGCCTCCACTAAAACTATTTGAATATGGGTAGTTGGAGTGTTGAATGGAGTTACTCTACCAAATGCTCTTGGTCTAGCTCCTCTAATGACCATACCTCTGTGGGAAGAGATATGTTCAATTTTAAGGTTTTCTACATCCATGCCTTTGTATTCCGCATTTGCTTCTGCATTTTCAATAACATTTAAAATTGCTTTAGAAGCTTTTACAGGGTATCTTCCAGCAGCCCAACCTTTCATACCTTTTCTGTGACCAACATCTCTGTTGTGTCTTTTGAAAGGAACAGCTTTTTTCATTTCAATTACATCATTTAAGTATGCTTTTGCTTTAGCAACATCCATGCCTCTAATTGCACTACAAATTTCCACACAATGTTTAGGGGAAACTTTAAGGGATCTTGCCATAGCACGTGCTGTTTTGGATTCATCAGCATCTTTATTATTATAAGCGTATTTGTTTTTTGCCATGTTTTAATCTCCTTATTTAAGTGGTACAAACATAGATGATCTAGTAGCTCCCATACCTGGGTCACCATGTTGAACTCTTGCTCTAGTTGGTGCAAATTCACCAAAGAAGCAACCTAACATTTCAGGGGTGAAAGTTACTTCAACAAAGTCTCTTCCATTATAGATACCAAAGGTAGTTCCTACCATTTCAGGAATGACTACCATATCTCTACAGTGGGTTCTAACTACTACAGGTTTTCCACCTTTTTGATCTTGTTTTTGTAATTTTCTCATTTTATCCAACACAGACTGTTGTCTTGGTAAGAATCCTCTTTTTAAGGATCTTCTTTGTCTTGCTGGTAAAAGTTCAATAAATTCGTCCAAGGACATTTCTTTTAATTCTTCAATAGTATATCCTCTGTATTTAAATATTTTTCTAGCCAATGACACATCTCCTTAAATTATCTTCTTTTTCCAGTACGTTTAGCTGCAATTGAACCGACTTTTCTTCCAGGTGGTGCGTGTCTTGAAATAGTAGTAGGACGACCTGGGTGTTGTCTGTTACCTCCTCCGTGAGGGTGGTCAACAGCGTTCATTGCTACTCCTCTAACAGTCATAAACTTCTTACCTTTAGCTTTATAAGCATGCCATCTGACACCTGCTTTCAAGAAAGGTTTTTCTTTTCTTCCTCCACCAGCTACAACACCGATACTTGCACGGCATTGAGGATGGAAAGATTTCAATTCGCCAGATGGTAATTCTACAACAGCTTGAGTTGCGTCGTGAGTAATTAAAGAAGCATAAGTTCCAGAAGATCTTACGAAACGACCTCCGTCTCCAGGGGTGTTTTCAATATTGTAGATTGGAGTACCTTCAGGGATTTCAGCTAATGGTAAAGTGTTACCGAAACTGATTGGTGCTGAAATACCGCATTCGATATCATCATCAACTTGAATGGTTTCAGGAGCTAAAATATGTCTTTTTTCACCATTTTCGAATTTAACTAAAGCAATAGGAGCAGTTCTTGCAGGGTCGTGAATGATTTCTACAACTTTACCTTTTAAACTACCTTCTTTTTCTAAATCATCGTATGCTCTGTATTGGATTTTATCTTTGAATCTGTGAGAAGCAACACGATGAGCAGGAGTTCCTCTTCCTCTACGTTGGTGTATTAATCGTTTTCCCATAATCAATCCTCCTTAGAATACTCCCATTTTAACAGCTACATCTTCAGCTTCGCCTTCTTCAGTAAGTTTGACATAAGCTAATTTAATACCTTTTGGAGTAATGTGAGTGTTTACTCTTGCTACTTCTTGGCCGTATAGCTGTTCAAAAGCTTTTTTGATTTGAGCTTTTGTAGATGTTCTTCTAACAACAAAAGCAAGTTCGTTGTTTTGATCAATTAAATTCATAGTTTTCTCAGTAACATGAGGTTTAACAATAATTTTATAAGGATCCATAAATATCCACCTTCTTAAACTATACCTAATAAATTCTAAAACGAATTTATTGGAATAATCCTCCTAATTTTTCAACAGCGGACTTAGTATAAACAGTTAACCTACCAGCATGAGTACCAGGTGCTAATAATTCAGCATTTAAGTTTTCTGCTGTAACGACTTCTACACCAGCATGGTTTCTTGCACCTAAGCCAATGCCTTTGTCTTCAGCTACAACCACTAATGGTCCTTTGCTGGATTTGTATTTACGTCCTCTTGTTTTTCCTCTACCTGCTCTTATATGTTTACTGTTTTTAGCTTTAATGATGTCATCGTAAACTCCTAATGCTTTGAAGATTTCACGAGTTTCACTAGCAGTCTTAACAGTTTCCAAATCATCTTCAACAATAATAGGAACTTGTTCGAGATTTTCGATTTTATGACCTCTGCCAGCAACCAATTCTTCATTGGTAGTAGCTGCAACAGCAGATCTGATTGCAAATCTTCTTTCTTTATTGTTTACTTTTTCGTGATGATTCTTTTCAGCTCTTACAGGGTGAGCTTTTCTTCCACCTTTAGCTTGTGGAACGAATGCTGCTCTAGCACCGCTTTTGATTCTAGGTACCATAGCTGCACCTCTACCGGATCCCCAAGATTCTGCAGAAGTTCTTTTACCTGCCATAGGGTCATTACCCCAAGGTTGAATTCTAGCAGATTGAGCAGAGAGAACTGCTCTTTTAATAAGGTCAGGTCTGTATTCTTCACTAAAAATAGCAGGAAGTTCGATTTCTTCTTTTACTTCCCCTTGAATTGAATAAACGTTAACTTTCATATTCTAACCCCTCTATACACCTTGCTTGGAAGCAGTACTGATAAATTCAATTTGAGGAGCTGCTTCATCAGCTTTCTTAGGTCTGATAGCTTGTCTAAGAATTACTAATCTTTTAGTAGGGCCAGGGACTGAACCTTTAACTAATACGTAGTCGTTTTTGACTAAACCGTATCTGATAAATCCACCATCAGGGTTAACTGCATCCACTTCGGATACATCTCCGATTTTTAAGACTTTCTTGTTAAATTCAGTTCTTTTGTGGTATCCCATTTGACCTGCTTGTGCAACAGTCCACATAGTTCTTTCAGGAGACCAAGGACCAATGGAACCTACGTGTCTTCCTTTTCCACTTCTCATAGCTTTACCATATTGAATTCTAATATTCCATCTTTTTACAACCCCTTGGACTCCTTTTCCTTTAGTGGTTGCAATAGCGTCTACATATTGTCCTTCATTAAAGATATCGCTTGCTCTGACTTCTTCACCTAATAAATTAAGTGCATAATTTAATTTTTCTTCAGCAGAACTTCCACCTAATGCACATTCAAAGATTTCAGGTTTTTTCTTAGGTACACTAGCCATTTTAGGGTTAGTGTGTACTAAAACTCTAACTTCTTCAGTTTTGTCTAAAGCGTCTTGTATTTTTGCAATAGCTTCAGATTTATCATAGTCTTTAGGAAGAGTAATTTTCCTAGAGAGCTCTTCATCCAAATTATCTGCAATAACTTCGGTGATAGCTTTAAGTCCATGAGCAGTTTTTTCGTATGATCTTATCCCCATGATTACAAGGGGTGGTACTTCCAAAACAGTTACAGGAGTGAAAACAGTCATACCGTGGGATGGAGAATTCTTATCATTGTCTACAACCATAGCATGAGTCATACCTGCTTTGTAACCTGCAAGACCTAAAAGTTTTGGTTCTTCATTACTTGGCCAAGCTTTGATTCTTGGAGTTTCTTTAGCTACTCTCTTACGAGGGCTAAATGCCACAGAACCTTTTCTTGGTTGGTGATGTCTTACCATTCTTTTCCTCCGTTTCTATAATTTTTTCCTATAATTAATCAGTCTAATCTATTAAAATATTTTAATTTCTATTAATCTATTAAAATAGATTCTTTTACAATTTGATTCATTGATTCAATCATTCGCTTTAAGGTGTCTAATCTTAAATTAAATCATTAATCAATAAAATCTCAGAATAAATAGCTATATTTGCTCTTTTAGTCAAATCGCTAAAATTCTACACTGTTTAAACTTGATTATTCAGTTTATGTTAATAATTTAGCATACAGTCTCCTAAATCATATCTAGATAGGGCATACAGTCTACCTTTAAATAAAACTATCTAGATTAAGACTGTAGAGGCAAAAATTAAACAGCATATAAGCTAAATAAAGCTAGATAAACGTGAAAAACAAGCTCAAACTTGTTTATGTACTTCTCAAAGATTTATTATAAAGTTGTCTAGACTTCATAACTTATCCCATGTCTTTATGGAATATCTCCTTTATGGAGCAAACTTTATAGTGTCTAATTATAAAGCAAATCCTTGAAAGCTAAAGCTGACAATAGCTAAAGCTTCGATCTATATGTTTTTTTAATGTATTTATAATATTACGTATTAACGCTACGTAAATGCGGAAGTTAATAATGAACTATTAACTTAAAGTATATTGAAAATAGCCAAAGTTGAAATTACAGCTTCTTCTGTTCTTACGGTCTCGGTTCCTTGATTTGGAATTGTATTTAACTTTATAGTTTCCCACTTGGAACTTTCCACATTTTCTGAAATAGAAGAATATGGGCCTCCGAACACGATAGCTATATGATTTGAACTTTCCACTTTAGATTTCAATTCGTCAAAAATAGTATCGATTGTATCTGCATACTTTGTAGTTTCAACCACAAAGTCGGGATTAACTAATTTTAAGCTATTTTTAAGACCTTTATTTGTAGATAATGTCTTAAATCCCCAGT
>JAFRCZ010000145.1 GCA_017404125.1 Methanobrevibacter sp. | reverse complement strand
GTTGAGATATTTTGCTTATTTAGGTGTTACGGAGGAAATTTGTAAAATTTGAAATAATAAGAGAACATATTCCTTTTGATTAAATATAGTTTAAAACTATTAAATGGAACATGTCGGATTCGAACCAACGATATACGGATCTTCAGTACGCTGCTTTCCCACTAAGCTAATGTTCCAACAGATTTTTTATACTAAAGTCTTTTTTCTAAAATTTTTTAAAATTTTTAATAAGCCATATTTAAAAAAATCATTTTGTTTTAACTAATTTTTAGGAATCATTTCCCAAATAAACGTGTCATTATGGTGAATGCTTGGTATGTTTGGTGTGTGGTTGGTGTTTTATTGTTTTTAGATCTTCTTTAAGTTTCCACCACAAACCTGTTTGCCTTGCCTTCACCATTAAATTGATTATAACTATAGGTAAAATGCCCTTGGAAATTTTCATAGCCATAACCTTTAGCTATTTGAAATTCGGGTTTAATAAAATCATTTTTGCACATATTCATTTTATCACATCTGTTTTCATTAAATTTTTATTTTAAGTTTTTTTAAATAAAGATAACTTTCATCATGTTTTAAGTAGCCGAGATGGGATTCGAACCCATGACGAGACTAACTCCACGGATTCTAAGTCCGCTGCCTTACCACTTAGCTACCCGGCTATATGATCTTGAAGATTCTTTTCATCGTCAATTTAAGTTTTGTTTTGTTCATATATAAGTCGAATAAATCTTTTGATTTATTCATCTATTTAATCATTTTTGGAAATTCCCTTTAGAGATATTTCCTATTCTATAGTTTATTTTGGTTGATATATAAGTCGAATAAAGGAAAAGCTTTAGTGAAGAGATTATTTTAGAAATAGCAATAATGTATATAAAGTTAAAAAAGGATAAAAAGGATAATAAAAGGATAAAAAGGAAAATAAGTTGATGTCAAAATGATGAATAATGATAAAGATAAAAAATAAAAAAAGAAAAGTTGATTATTAGAACCAGTTTTTAGATGATTCTAAGATTTCATCAACTATTATTTCTGCAGAACCAATGTATGTGTGAGGATCCATAATTCTTTCCACATCTTCTTTGCTTAGGAATTGGCTTGCATCTGGATCTTCCAATATGAGGTCTGCAAGGAGCAACTTCTCTTTATTTGCCTTAATGGCATTTTTACGAGCTACTCCATAAGCGGTTTGCTTACCCATTCCCGCTCTGGTAAGTTCTGCCATCAATCTTTCTGCCATAATCAATCCATTGGTGAAATTTAAGTTTCTTTCAATGTTCTCATCATAGAATATGAGATTGTTCATTAATTTTATTGTAAGAGCAAGGATGTAATCGGTAAGAATACAGGATTCAGGGAACATGATTCTTTCACAGGAAGAGTTTGTCAAGTCTCTTTCGTGCCAGAGAGGGTTGTTTTCCATAGCTGCATTTACATAGGATTTAACGATTCTTGCAACACCACAGATACGTTCTGCTGTAATTGGGTTCATTTTATGTGGCATTGTACTGCTTCCAACTTGTTTTTCAGGATCGAAGAATTCACCTAACTCTTGGATTTCAGTTCTTTGCAAGTTTCTTACCTCAAGAGCTATTTTGCTTAAGGTTGTTGCAATGTTAGCGAGGGTAGCTATGAATTCTACATGATTGTCTCGTTGCAATACTTGATTTGTAATTGGAGCAGGTTTCAATCCAAGAATTTCAGATACTTTCTTGTGGACTTCCCATCCTTGAGTTCCAAGAGCTGCAGTGGTTCCGACAGCACCGTCCATCATGCCAAGACATACATTGTCCTTTGCATGCTGCAATCTGTCGTATTGTCTGTGAAGCTCATCTGCCCAAATTGCAAATTTCATACCATAAGTGGTAGGCAATGCATGTTGGCCATGGGTACGGCCAATGCAGACTTTTGTCTTGTTTTCTTCAGCTAATTTAAGAATGATTTTGGTTAAGGTTTCGATTTTATCTTCCAAGACTTCAATGGAGTCTTTTAATAATAATGAGTTGGAACTGTCTACAATATCATTTGAAGTTGCTCCAAAGTGAACATACTCGCCAGCTTCACCATCACATACTTCACTTAATCCTTTTGAAAGGGAAGCTATATCGTGTTTGGTTTCAGCTTCAATTTCACTTACACGTTCTACTGTAACAAATTTGGTATTTGCTTTAGCTTTGATTTCATCTGCAAATTCCTTTGGTATAATTCCAAGTTCTCCTTCAGCTTGAGCCAATGCAGATTCAATGTCTAACATTCTTTGCTGCTTGTTCTCTTGCTCCCAGATTCTTTTCATTTCGGGAGTTCCATATCTAAATTCAATTGGATGTATTGCCATTTAATATCTCCTTTAATTGTAGATAATTTCATAAAAATTATTTTTTTTAATGTAAATTCATATATTTTTAAAATACATATCTATTTTTGAATTTTAGATTAAATATATTTTATTAATTTTTATATGATTTTTTTAATAAATTTAGATTATTTTTTTGAAAAATTCTGATAAACTAGGTTTATTCATAAAGATTTATAAATTACTATAATAAACTATTATTATTTAAGAATATTTTTTATTGGGTGATATGTATGGATTTTAGAGTCAAAGACTTTAATGTAAGATTAAGAACCATCAGGCTTTGGGAATTAATTGTTGCAGTAATCATTTCTTTTCTTTTAACAGGATTTGTTGAGGACTATTTCAATATTGTTTCTGGAGAAGTGGAATACATTCTTTTCTTCTGCTTTATGATGGTATTCTTTATGATTGCTACATTTGGCACAACCGGTTTCAATAAGGATGTAAATGATTTATTTAAAGTCAGCAGTATTTTCAGGGTTTTGATTTTGGTTATTGCAAACATGTTTGTAGCAATCTTCATTCAGAATGTGTTCTTCCCATTAGATTCAGTTATAGGGGTAATAAATTCAATTTCATTGCCTATATCTGATATCACAACTGGCTCAAGCAATCCTTTGCTTTTTATTTTTGAGTTATTTGCAGCAATTATCATTGCACCGATATCTGAAGAGCTGTTCTTTAGAGGAGTCTTATTCAATAGATTGAAAATCAGAAAAGGATTCCTATTTGGATTGATTGTTTCATCTATAATTTTTGGATTGTGCCATTTCAACTATCCTGATCATATTTCACACATTACCTATACCTGCATATTCGGAATGTGCCTATGCATCCTATATTCAAGAACAGATAACATATTGTTGAATATGCTTGTTCATTCAGTATATAATCTTACATCCTATCTCCTTGTATATACTCCTCTTCAGTATTTGATTATAGGTACCCAGTTCAGTGAGATAATGGTATTGGTATTAATCTCTTCATTGATATTTGTCCCTGTTTACATTCTTTATTTTGCATATAAGCTAAGATAATGGGGTTTTTTCAATTAAAAAAGTTTATAAATAATAAACTTATTAATATATAAAATACTTATTAAAATGCTTTTTAAAGCATGATTTTTTAAACTTAATCATATTTTTTAATTGTACTGGTGCATAAAATGGACTTTGATGTAACTGACTTTAATGTAAGGCTTAGAACAATTAGGGTTAGGGAAGTGGTTTTAGCTATTATAATCGCATTTATCTTAACTATGGTGCTTGCTTTAATATTTCCGCCACTTATGGACAATGAGGATTTATTGATGATTCCCCTTTTATTGTTCATACTTTTATTCTTCATCTGGGCTTTAAGGGGAACTCATGGATTGGGAAATAACTTTTCAAAGCTTTTTGAAAGGGATAACAGTCGAGAAATATTCTATATATTTTTAATAAACATTTTATTTGCATTCATTGTTGTGGCTTTCTTCTCAAGCTTTGATATACTTTATAGTTCTTTATATCCTGATACAATGCCATTGTTGGATTTCACTCCAGAGGCTGTTGATCCATTGACTTATCTTTTGGAAGTGATTTCTTCAGTCATATTTGCACCTATTCTTGAAGAATTGGTATTCAGGGGAGTCTTATTCAATAGATTGAAAATAAGAACTGGCATAATAGCTGCAATGATTATATCTTCTGCCATTTTCGCTATAGGGCATGAATTTGGTGGAATAACAAGTGCATTTTTGTTTGGAATGTGCATGTGCATAATCTATTTAAAGACAGACAATATACTTATGACAATGTCTATTCACTTCATAAACAATCTTGTTGCAGTCATTCTTGAAACCGGCAATTTAGATGCATTCCTATTCCAGATGCCATTCGTTCCAATTACATTGATGGTTTCTGTAATTTCAGGTCTTTTAATAATAATATACATTTTCAAAGAGACTAAGTTATTGACGGCTTGAAGCTATTAAATTAATATTTTTTTACTTTTTTTAATTTATTTTCTTTTTTGAAATTTTTTTAATTATTTTAATATTTCTAATTTTTCTAAACTTTTTTAAATTTCAGTGATTTTTCAACAAATCACCGAAACATTTATATATGATGTAATATAATTTTTACATATAGGAATGTAACATAATTTTTACATTTGGAATTTATATATTACATTTGGAATGTATTTATTACATATTTATATTTCTATTTCTAATCAGCAATTGTTAAAGTGATCATATGAAAACAATTATAAGATATTTGAGGCAGGAGATTAAGATGAGTCAGCAGGATTTGGCTGAATCTGTTGGGGTAACTCGTCAAACAATCAATGCCTTGGAAAACGGACGGTATAATCCCTCTTTGCTTTTAGCGTATAAGATTACAAGGATCTTGAATGAAGCTACTTATGGCGAAGATAAAGATTCATATCTAAGCATAGAGGAGATTTTTAAATTTAGTGATGACGAACTTTAAAAATAAAAATTTTCTTTATTTAGGTGATAACTTTAATATAAAATTAATATTAACAAAAATGTTTAGGGGTTGAGTAAAAGATGATATTAGATATTTATAAGGATTCTTTAGAATATTCTGCTAAAGACTTAAAGACATTGTTAATATTGGGAGCAACTTACTTCTTAAGTTTCCTTTTCCTTCCAATATTCCTGATCTATGGTTATTCCTACAGAGTTACTAAAATCTCTGTAGAAGGTATGATTAATGGTAATGATCCATTGCCTGCATTCGACAACATCATTGACATGTTTGTAGATGGCCTGAAAGTTGTTCTGGTCTATTTGGTCTACTTGCTTGTTCCATTCATAATATTTATGTTATTTGCAATGGTGTCCAGTGCAATTGGCGGATATGGTGAATCTGCATTGATGGCTATCGGCGCTATAATCACTGTTGTAGCTATTGTAGCTGCTTATCTTATGAGCATGTTTGGAGTGGCAAACATGGCAAATTATGATGGCTCATTGAGAAAGGCATTTGACTACAACGAAATCATTGAAATCATCAAATCAGTTGGTGTTGTAAGAAGCATTGGCGCTTATCTTGGATTAGCTATTATTTCCTTTGCAATTTACATTACCGTGTTCCTATTGATCTGGTTTGTATTCGGAATGTTTGGAATATTTACAGGTGCTTTAGGATTCGACATGGCAGCTGGAGGAATCTTTGTTGCAGGATTCTTGATAAGCTACTTTGTAATGTTGTTTATTGTAGGTCCTTATACCATGATCTTGCAATCCAGAGCAAGCGGATTATTATACAATCTTCATTAAGGGTATTGGTGATGATTATAGAAAATTGATTTAAATGGAATTTTATTTAAAATAATATTCATTTTAAAATAACATTCATTCATAAAATAATATTCATTTAAAAATGTTATTTTAATTTTTATTTCTTTATTATATGGTGAGTTTATGAGTAGTATTACTGATGTAGTAAAAGAAGGATTGAAATATCCTTTAAATGATTGGAAAAAGGTTTTGACTTTAGGTGTAATCTTCCTTGTATCAAGTCTTGTTTCATTTGCAATGGAATATTTGGTATTTGACAATATTAGAATCATATCTGATAATGCTCCATTTGACACAGTTCAAGCAGCTTTATCATCTCTTCCTCCAAACAGCATAGCTTTAATAGCATTATCTGGAATCATATCACTCATATTGATGATCTTCTGTTCTGGATACATATATGATGTAATTAAATATGCAATTGAAGGAAAATCTGAACTTCCAGGATTTGCAGACATTAAAGGAATGTTTGTTAAAGGTATTCGTTCATTTGTTGTTGGAATAGCTTATTCAATTTTGCCTGCAATCTTATTCCTCCTTGGATTGATGTTGACTGTAAATGAAGCTGTAAGCGGCTCTGTCAATATGATTGGTGTAGTCATATTGCTTATTGCTATTGTGTTTGCAATATTCATGAGTTTAGTTCAAATCATGGCATTATGTAACATGATTGATAAGGATGAATTTGCTGCAGCATTCAGATTCAATGAGATCTTTGCTTTAATCAAAAACTTAGGATGGGGAAGATTCATTGGAATCCTATTGTTTACAGTAGTTGCAGCAATGATCATTTCCATATTCTGTGGCTTAATATTTGGAGCTATTGCTACAGTCATCAGCATCATTTTCGGTTCTGCATTAGTCTTGAGTTTAGTAAATATGGTCCTTGATTCTTTACTTCTCAATCCATATATGAGCATTGCAATAAGCAGAATTTATGGATCAATTTTTAACGAAGCAAATAATGCTGAATTAGAAACTATATAAAAAATTAAAACTAGAAACTATTGGGGTGTTTTAACTTTTATAAACTATATTAAATTTGAAAACTAGAAACTATTGGGTGATTTAACTTTATAAACTATCAAAAAGAAAATTAGAAACTATTTGGGTGATAGAACAATTAGAAATTAGAATAATCATATTCTTTTTTCTAATTATTCTTTAAATATTATTTTTTGATTCTAAATAATTTTTTAAAATGTTCAATTTTATTTAATGTAAATTAATGGGTGGTAAATTGAAAATCAATTCAAAGATTTTAGGTATTTTATCTGCACTATTTGTCCTTGCAATTGTAGTTTCAAGTGCAGGGGCAGCAACTGATTTGGAAGCTGGTGGCATTAATAGCGATAATTTTGCTCTTGATGTTCCATCAGGCAGTGATTTTGTATCTGTAGCTACCACTAACTTAAATGTTGGCGATGTGGCTATGAATATGGAAGTTTTTGAAAACAAAGGGGAAAATGCTAATGATGTAAGCACAATCATGTATTTAAAAGATTCCTCTTCAAATCAAAACATTATCTCTGACTTATGCAATGATTTTAAAAATGATGGTCCTGTTATTGAGGAAAATGAAAATTATTTTGTTGTAGAAAATAAAAATTCCAATGATTGGGATTTCTGGAATTTTGACATAGGAAACGATATTGAAAATATATGGAACTTTGCAACTGGAATCTTTTCATCTGATTCAAATGTGGATGTTGCAACTGAAGATGCTGATGTACAGGTTTCAAATAACGATGGAATAAACATCAATACTGATGACAACACCACTGTTTCATTATCTTCAAGGGGATTAGAAGTTTCAGATCCTTCAGGTGAAGATGTTTCCATTTCAACTGAAGGAGTAAAGGTTTCTGATGCAAATGGAGAATCTACTGTAGAAACCAATGCATCTATTGATGAAAATATGGTTTCCACTGTTGATAATGCAGATTATACAATTTGCATTAAGAATCCAGAGAATGACCAAGCTATTGTCCTTTGTGGAAACAATTTGGAATTATTAAAATCAATGGCAGAAAGCGCTTCATTCAGTTAGAATTAATATTAATTAATTCTTTTTAATTTTATTTTTTTATTCATATATTTCCAGAGGCATTATATTTTTTAATTATAATGCCCTCACTCCTTTTTAGTCTTTTTTTATCTTTTAATTTTTTATTTTTTAAACATTATATTAAACTTATATATTATAAAATTGATAATTAAACTAACTGAAAATTAATGAACTCTCTATTTTAAGAAAAGGAATGATGATAAAATGATTAGATTAAATGATTTTTTAGATAGATTATCAATAATAAAGGTCTTATCATTCTTTTTATTTCTCATATTGGTTCTTACGTTGATTCCTATTCTTTTTAAGTTCAATTTAGGGGACCTGACTTTTAAATTTATTTTATATTTCATAATGTTGCTATTTTTTGCATATAAATTAAATAATGTTGATTTAGGAGAGATTTCACTTAAAAATGCTCTAAAAAATGAATATAATTCAATTTTCAAAGTCGCTGACATTTATCATATCTCATTTATTGTAATTGCAAATATCTTATTTGTTTCAGCAATCTATTTTATTTTGAAATATTTGAGTGGTTTTTCCATTATTCAATTTGATTCTCCTCTATTTGGTGATTTCAGCACATTAAACCTTTCTGTATTGGTTCTTTATTTATTGACTGTAGTTATCTTATCTCCAATTATAGAAGAGACATTATTTAGAGGAATATTCTTAAGAAGATTCAATAAGGAATTGGATAATGTCACACTGGCCATTTTGATTTCTTCGATTCTTTTTGGAATTTGCCATAATTTCGGAGGAATTTTAGGAGCGATACTCTTTGGTATTTGTGTTTCTATTCTTTATATCAAATCCAGAAACATCTTGGTGCCAATATTTGCTCACTTTTTGAAGAATCTTCTTTCATTCCTCTTAGGATTAAGCGGAATTGAATATTTCATTCAGGGGAATCTGATTGTCATTTTTGTGATATTTGTTTTAGCTATTGTTTCCAATTTTGTTCTCTTTAAGGCTATTATTGATGAATGGCCTAATGAAATGGAATAATTTAACTATTTTTTCAGATTAATCATAAAGTATATAAGAGTTTAAAATATATTTTATTTTATGTTTAGTTTTACAGGTAAAGAGATAAGAGATTTAATCATATCCTTTATAGTAATTGCTTTAGGATTTACCATCCTTTACTCTAATGGTGATTACAGCAATGTCGCTTTGATTTTCCCTGTAGTTATGATTGGAGTGGGAGCAGGTTTCATATTCCACGAATTGGGACATAAATTTGTTGCTATGCATTATGGATATTATGCAGAATATGAATTATGGCCTACAGGATTGCTCATTGCATTGGTCAGTTCATTTTTTGGATTCATATTTGCAGCTCCTGGGGCAGTTGTTATTTTTAGTAATGGGATGGAAGAGAAAACAAACGGAATCATTTCCATAGCAGGGCCAATTGTAAACATCATATTAGGATTGATATTTTTCCTTATTTTAGGATCTTTAGGGTCTTTTGGAGATTTTATTTACACAGAAATGGGAGCAATCGTTTATTTGATTTGTGTGCTTGGTACCAGAATCAATTTCTTCTTGGCAGCTTTCAACTTATTGCCGATACCTCCATTAGATGGTTCTAAAGTAATGTCTTGGAGCGTTCCTATTTGGCTCGTTACATTTGCAATCGCTGCACTTTTAGTTTTATTCTTCGGAGGAATCTTATAATTCCTTTGAATTGATTTTTTATTTTTTAAGATATTCCAAAACTAAAAGTTTTAATATAAGAAATGATAGAAATAGTTAATACTTATAAAAATTATATTAATATTATACTTATATTAATGCTTAATTAATTATTCAAAATCAAAATTTATTCAATTATTAACGTGATATTTATGGCAAAGAAAGATAACAAAATCAGCATGCCTATGAGTGGGGCAGGATTAGTAAGATACTTTGATGACGAAAGTGTAGGTCCAAAAATAGCTCCAGAAATAGTCATCGCTATTACTGTAATTTTAGGAATCTTCTGTTTCATCTTAAGATTCTCTGTATAGATTATTTTCAATTTTTTTAATTTTTTTAATTATTTCTAATTTTAATAATTTTTAATTAATTTTAAATTAAACCCTTTAATTCTATTTTACAATATTTAATTTGTTAATAAACGAACTATTTTTATTTTTTTAGATTTTTTATTTAATTTTCTTAAAGATTTTTAATAAAAAATTTTAATTTCACATTAGTTTTTATATGCTCTCTTAATATTTTTAAATATGATAAAATACATAGTAATATTAGAGAAAAATAAGGCATAATTTTGACATATATTAAGCATTAATTTTAATTTATTAGGGATTATAATGGACTCTGGAATGGATTATTTTGAAAGATTGGAAAGTGAAACTCTCAAGCTCTATGAGATTGCTAATGAGGCAAGGTCAAAAGGGTTTGATGTAGAGTTAGAGACCGAAATTCCATTGGCAAAAGACTTAGCTGAGAGAGTGGAAGGGCTTGTAGGCCCTAAAGGCATTGCAAAGCGTATCAAAGAATTAGAGAAAGATATGTCTAGGGAAGAGGTGGCATTTGAAATCGCTGCTGAAATTGCATCACAGGAATCAAATGAAACAGGTGCAAAATTGGAAGCTGAAAGACAGGCTTTTGCAGACCAAGGACTCAGAACAGCTTTAGCTATTTTAACAGAAGGGGTGGTTGCAGCTCCTTTGGAAGGTATTTCTGAAGTGAAGATCAAAAGCAATTCTGATGGAAGCAAATATATTGCTGTTTATTTTGCAGGACCTATTCGTAGTGCAGGAGGTACTGCAGCTGCATTATCTGTTCTTTTAGGTGACAAGATTCGATTGGCTTTAGGGCTTGACAAATTCAAGCCTACTGATGATGAAATCGAAAGGTATGTAGAGGAAGTGGAGCTTTACGAATCAGAAGTTACTAATTTGCAATACTCTCCAACTGCAGATGAAGTCAGGCTTGCTGCAAGAAGCATTCCTGTTGAAGTCAGTGGAGAGCCAACAGACCAGGTTGAAGTATCCCACAGGGACTTGCCTCGTGTAGAGACAAACCATATCAGAGGAGGGGCTCTTCTTGCGATGGTAGAGGGTGTTATCCAAAAAAACAAAAAGATCTTGAAATATGCACACATCCTTAACTTGGACAGTTGGGAATTTTTAGCTGAATATGCAAAAGGTGTCGGTTCTTCTAGTGAAGAAGAAAGTTCTGAAAGCGATGGCGAGGAAAGCTTTGAAGAAATTGATGATAATCTCATTGATAAGGATGAACTCTTTGAACATTCCAAATATGCTCACGATATTATTGGTGGAAGGCCGGTTTTAGGTTACCCTTCTGAAAAGGGAGGATTCAGATTAAGATATGGCCGTTCAAGAAATACAGGCCTTGCAACTATGGGTGTTCACCCTGCTACAATGGAACTCTTGGAATTCTTGGCAGTTGGAACACAACTCAAAATTGAAAGGCCGGGTAAAGGTAATTGTGTTGTTCCTGTAGATTCCATTGAAGGCCCAACTGTAAAGTTAAAATCAGGTGAAGTCCGAAGATTGGATTCCATTGAAGATGCAAGAAAGGTGAAAGGAAAAGTTGTTGAAATCCTTTTCTTAGGAGACATGCTTGTTGCTTTTGGAGAGTTCCTAAGGAACAACCAGCCAATGTTAGGTGCTTGCTGGTGTGAAGAATGGTGGATAGAAACAATAAGAAATTCAGATAAATACCAATCATTTTCAGATGAAGATAAAGAGGCATTTAATTTAAATTCATTGCAAACCAGGAAATTTACTGTTGATGAGGCTTTTAAGATTACAAAAGAATTCAATGTGCCTTTGCATCCTGAATACACTTATTACTATAATGACATTTCCATTAAGGATTTGGTTGATTTAAGCCAGTGGCTAGATACTAAAAGGGATTATCTGGAAAATGGATATTTGAATGGAGAGGATTTAGAGATTGATTTATCCTATCAAAAAAGAATCCTGGAAGTTATAGGATTATGCCATAAGCTAAAAGATAAAAAAGTAATTATTGATAAAAATCATGCTTATAGTTTACTTAAGACTATAAATGGAGATTATACAAAATATCTCGCTGATGAGTATTACAAGATGAAAGTCGTTGACATCATCAATGAAAATATTGATTTCGAGATTAAGGATAAGGCTCCATGCTATATTGGTACAAGGGTTGGCCGTCCTGAAAAATCTAAAGAAAGATTGATGAGGCCTGCTCCTCATGTGCTTTTCCCTATTGGCAATAATGGAGGAAGCAGACGTTTAGTTGCAGAAGCTGCCAAAAAGAAAAAAATTAAAGTAGAGTTTGCAAGAAGGGAATGCACTAATCCTGATTGCAGATTAAGTTCATTCCAAGCTATTTGTCCTCATTGTGGATCTCCTACTGTTATAGGAAAGTCCGGTCAAAAGGATATAAATCTGGCTCATATGCTTTCAAAGGCTTCCAATAATGTGGGAGTTCGTAAAGTTGATGAAGTTAAAGGCGTTATTGGGCTGATTTCTGAAGATAAACTCCCAGAACCTTTGGAAAAAGGTATCTTAAGGGCTAAAAATGAGGTATTTACCTTTAAGGAAGGAACCATTCGTCATGACTCTACAGATTTGCCACTTACCCATTTCATTCCAAGTGAAATTGGAGTAACCGTTCCAAAGCTATTGGAAATGGGATACACTAAGGACTGTTATGGCAATGATATTGTCAGTGAAGACCAAATAATTGAACTTAAGGTTCAAGATATTGTGGTTTCTGACAATTGCGGTGAATACCTTGTAGGTGTAGCTAATTTCGTTGATGATTTGCTTGAAAGGTTTTATGGAATGGAAAGATTTTATAATGTTAAAGATAAGTCTGATTTGATTGGGCATCTCATTGCAGGTCTTGCTCCCCACACTTCTGCAGGGGTATTGGGGCGTATTGTAGGATTTACAAAGGCATTAGGCTGTTATGCACACCCTTATTTCCATTCTGCAAAAAGGAGAAACTGTGACAGTGACGAAGATTCTGTGCTTTTGCTCTTGGATGCATTAATCAATTTCTCAAAGTCTTACTTGCCAAGTACTCGTGGAGGAAGTATGGATGCTCCTTTGGTCTTATCTACACGTATAGATCCAGAAGAGATTGACGATGAATCCCATAACCTGGACATCTTTGAAAGGTTCCCATTGGAATTCTTCGAACGGTCTCAGGAACCTTTAAAGCCTGCTGATATGTTGGATTTAGTGGATAATGTATCTAAGCATTTAGGCACTGACAGGCAGTATCACGACTTGATGTTTTCACACCATACTACAAGCATTCATGCAGGACCTAAGGTATGTTTATACAAACGTTTAGGGTCTATGAAAGAGAAAGTAGAGGCTCAAATCAATTTGGCAGAGCTTATACGGGCTGTTGACCAAAGGGGAGTTGTAGAAGGGGTATTGTCTTCTCACTTCTTGCCTGATATCATGGGAAATTCAAGAGCATTCTCCAAGCAAAAGGTCAGATGTCCTAAATGTGGTGCAAAATATAGGAGAATGCCACTTACAGGTAAATGCAAATGTGGTGGAGATTTGATTCTTAGCGTATCTAAAGGATCTGTAGTAAAATATCTGGAGATTTCACAGGACCTTGTTAATAGATATCCTGTATCACATTATCTTGAGCAAAGATTGGAAATTCAGGAATTTGGTATTAATTCATTGTTTGAAAGTGACAAATCTAAACAAAGTTCATTGGATGTTTTCTTTGGAAAATAATGTTTGGATTTTAAATTTGGATAATAATTATTATTGGATTTTTTGATTTCTCATCCAATTTATTTTGCATTAAAGGTTTTTCCTTTATTTTTAATTTTTAAGTATTTTTCGCATGTTTTAAGTATTTTCCAATAGTCATAATCTTATCCCATATATTGTTCGTATGAAAACGAATGATTTATATACATCTTATGACAAATATTATTTCGTGAAGTAACTAACTTTTTGTATAGTTACTAACTTTCGTATAATCTCGAATGGATATTATACATGTAAATACATATTATTTAGTAATCAAATAGAAATATTAATCTAAATTTTATTCTAAATTTTATGATTTATACTTTATTGATTAAAGTTTATTCTTATTTTTAATGAAGGTGTTAAAGTGGAAAAAGTCGACAATATAGAAAATGATATTAGAAATGCTAAAATCACTGTTAAGAAGAATAACGGTGTTTGTGAAGCTTTCAGTTATGAAAAATTGTTAAAGTCTTTAGTTATGGTAGATGCTCCATACTTTGAATCTGAAAGGATTGTTTCAACTGTTGTTGAAAACCTTTACGATGGAATCAGTACTAAAGAAATCAAAAAAATTGTTTACGAATGTTTAGAAGAAGTGGACTCTGAAGCAGCTAACAAATACTTAGCAAAAACTACTTTAAAAGTACGTTCTTCAAGAGATAAAATCGAACCATTCGACATGGCAAAAATCGCAAGTACCTTAGTGGAAGAAACAGGTGCTTCACAAGAAACCGCTTTTGAGATTGCTTCTGAAGTTTGGAAAGAGCTTAAAAAACTCAATGTGGAATATTTAACTGCTCCAATGATCAGGGAAATTGTAAACACCAAGCTTGTTGAATACGGTTTAGAAGATTTAAGAAGCAGATACACTCGTTTAGGTATTCCTGTTTTCAACATCACTAACCTTATTGAAAACGGTTCAAGAGACAATGCAAACATGATGCACAACCCGGAATCCATTCACAAATATGTAGCAGACGAAGCATTAAAACAATACGCTCTCTTACACATATTGCCAGCACACTTAGCTGATGCACACATGTCCGGTGACATTCACATTCACGATTTGGAATTCTTTGCTGGAAGACCATTAAACTGTCTCCAACACGATATAAGAGCATTCATCAAATATGGCCTTAAAGTGGACGGTACTGGAGACCACACTTCCGTAGCTGCACCTCCTTCCCATATGGAAACATTGATGAACCATACTGGAGAAATCATGTTGGCAGCACAGCAAAATATGTCTGGTGGACAAGCAATGTCCCTCTGGAACGTATTTGTTGCACCATTTGCAACCGGCAGAACTTATGAGGAAGTAAAGCAATCCATTCAAATGTTAGTATACAACTTGAACATGGCTTATGCTGCAAGAGGTTCCCAAGTTCCATTTACAAGTATGCAATTAGAATTCGGAGTTCCAAAATTCTTGGAAGATGAAACTGCATATGGTCCAAAAGGAAAAGTTGTAGGAACTTATGCTGACTTTGAAGATGAAACCAGAATGATTCAAAAGGCATTTACTGAAATCTTGCTTGAAGGAGACTCTGAAGGCAAACCTCACTTATTCCCAAATACCATTTACACTTTACGTGAAGAAACCTTAAAAGGCGACTATGATGATGATTTACGTTTAGTCCACGAATTATCTGCAAAATACGGATCATCCTACTTTGTAAACATGTTGCCTGATTACAGAGGTAAAATGGCTAACTATATGGGTTGCAGAACCTGTCTCCAAGACACATGGACTGGTGACTGGGAACAAGACTGTTTAAGAACAGGTAACTTAGCTTACGTAACCTTGAACTTGCCAAGAATCGGATACCAATCCAGAGATGAAAATGATGTATTCGAATACTTAGACAACTACATGGACTTAGCTGTTGAAACATTGATGATTAGAAGAAACCAAGGTCTTAACTGTTTAAACAACTTTGACATCTTGCCATTCTTAGATCAAAAAGTTGATGGCGAAACCTATTACAGAATCCAAAACTCTACCCTTTCATTTGGTTTCTGTGGTCTTAATGAAATGTTGCTTGCATTATTCGGTGAAGGAATCGAAAACCCAGATGCAAACAAATTCGGTATCAAATGTTTAGAATACATCAATGCAAGAGCAAAAGCATTGCAGGAAGAAACTGGCCTCAGATGGTCTGTATTGCAAACCCCTGCAGAATCCACTGCATACAGATTTGCAACCTTGGACAAAGAGCAATTCGGAGAAAAGGCAATCTTGCAAGGTGACAATGGAGCTAACTACTACACTAACTCCTCACACGTACCTGTAAACAGTGACATTTCCTTTGCAGACAAAGTCAAAATTGAAGGTCAATACCACAAGTTAACTCCTGGTGGACACATCTTCCATGCATTCATGGGTGAATCATACTCTGATCCTGATGCATTAATGAGCTTAACCAATAAGATTGCAAGAAAATCCGATATTGGTTTCTGGGCTTACAGTTCAGCATTCAGTTTCTGTTTAAACTGTAAAACCTTAATGAAAGGATTAAGCAACAAATGTCCT
>JAFRCZ010000144.1 GCA_017404125.1 Methanobrevibacter sp. | reverse complement strand
TAGTTTAAAAAAATAAAGAGGAATTGTTCAATTCAATAAATTTTTAGAAGGCAGATTTAAAAAAATTAATTAAAAATATAAAATAAAGATGAAAATGGCTGATCAAACAATAAAAATGATTAAAATTTAATTTGCATTATCGATAAAATTTGATTTTTAAACTGTGAAAAAAAGTAAATATTTATATTTAATTAGAGAGAGATTATATATGTATAAAAAAAATGTAGTATAAAAAAATTCTTTCATTTTTAATATTTAGACATTGGTATCAATTTTTGCATTGCTATATTCATAAAGTAAAATATTTTGCCATGTCAACTTGAAATATCAGGTAATTAGGATATTTTCAATGTAATTGTTTTAATCAGAGAATAAAATGTGGACATTAAAATCTTTTTGTATAAAATGGCAATATTTTTCTTAAAAATTACTCAAAAAATAAAATTACTTAAAATAAAGGATTAAATTAATGATTATTTAATAAAATTACAATGCCTTATTAAGGGGGAAAATCGTGGGGAGAAAGGTTTATGTATTATATTAATGAAAATGTAAAAAATTTATATAGGATTTTTGATCAAAACTCAAGGGATGGCTATATCCGTATGGATTTAAATGAAAATCCGGTGGGGTTGCCTCAGGAATTCATTGATGAGGTACTTAGTAAGGTCACTCCAGAATTTGTTGCAAAGTATCCTGAGCAATTGGAATTTACAAGAAAATTGGCTAAGTTCATAGGTGTTGAAGTGGAAAACATTTGTCTTGTAAATGGTTCTGCAGAAGGGATAAGATATGTTATTCAAGCTTATAGCAGACCTGGAGGCAAAGTCCTATCTGTCAGTCCATCTTATGCAATGTATGATGTATACTGTGAAATGTATGGTCGAGAAAGCCTTCATGTACATTATGATGAAAATTTAGAGATGGATGTTGATAAATTCATTGATTCAATTAAAGATGACATTGATTTAGTGATTGTATTAAATCCAAATAACCCTGTTGGGGATGTTTACACTTATGAGGAAATGGATAAAATAGTGGATGCCTGCAAGGAACATGAGTGTACATTATTGATTGATGAAGCTTATTTTTATTTTTACCCAAATTCATTCATTAAATATGCAATGGAAAATGAGCATGTTTTATTGACCAGAACCTTTTCTAAGGTGTTTTCACTTGCTGGCGCAAGATTAGGTTATGTTGTTGGCCAAAAGGAATATGTTGCAATTGTTCAGAAATTAGCTACTCCCCACAATATCAACGCTTTTGGAATGGCATTTGCAGAAGCAATAATTGAAAAAGACGGCATGCTTGATGAGCTTGTCAATAAACAATTGACAGGTAAGCAGCATTTAATCGACACTTTAGAAGAGAAAGGATATCTTGTCAGTGCTAAGGAAGGAAACTTCATTTTCATCAAACCAAAACATCGTGACGCGGCAGAAATTGTTGAAAGAATGAAAGCGGAAAAGAAAATCTTAATAAAAGTTTATAGGGATGTTCCTGATTTAGGTGATTGCTTACGTGTTTCAATCGGTGAAAAGGAAGTTATGGATATATTTATTAAAGCTTTAGAGGACATTGACCAATAATTGATTCAATTGAATAAAATTGCATGGAGAAAGCAAGTTTAGCTAATTAATGAAGTGGAATATTTTTCACAAATTATTAAAGGGGTGTGGTGTCAGAAATGCTTAAAAGAGTTGAACAAAGGGACGTTCCATTAGTAAAAGAATACATTGGCGCGGAATATTATAAATGTTTATATTTATATTTGGATTTCGTAAAATATGGATTAGACAACCCAAATTTAAAATTTTGGTTAGATATGGAAAATTCTAAAATAAAAGGCATTATTTTAAAATATTATTCTGGAATGCACATTTTTTCAAAAAATAAAGACTGTGATTATGATGAAATAAAGCAGTTGATAATCGAAGAATTTCCTTCTGTCATCTGTGCCGAAAAATTTTTAATAGAAAACTTATCCTTACTCCTTAAGGAATCAGAATATCTTTCTGAATATGGTTGGGTTAGAGTTTTATCAAAACATTTTAACATAGAAAATTCAAATGTGGAACTGGCTCGTGAAGAGGATTTCGAATCAATTTCAAAATTAATCAAAAATGATCCTATGGGAGAATTCTACGATTTGGATGAATTGATCTGCCAAATCAAAGAAAGAGATGAGGATAATTTTGGCAGAAACTATGTAATAAAGGAAGGAAATAAAATAATTTCAAATGCTTCAACAAATGCTGAACTTGAGAAAATTGCAGTATTATCTAATGTAATTACACATAAAGCATATAGAGGACAAGGTTTTGCTACAAAAGTCTGTAGTAAATTATGCAACGACCTAATAGACGAAGGCAAAAAAGTTTATTTAATTAATTATACTGATGAATCAACAGGATTATATGATAAATTAGGTTTTGAAGTTTCATGTGAAATAGGAAAATTATATTTAACCGACTAGTATATTAATTCTTTTTTGAATTTTTGAAATCTTATTTCATATTAGGGGGTATTTTATTGAGAAAAATGAATAAGATACAGAAAAGTTTATACAATTTATTAATTGAATTTGATGCAATCTGTAAAAAGCATGATATTAAATATTTGGTATCCGGAGGTGCTGCATTAGGTTCAATTAGAAATCACCGGTTCATGCCTTGGGATGATGATATTGATGTATTCATCACTAGGGATAATTGGAATAAGTTGAGACATATTTTAGAAACTGAGGAAAATGTCCTACCTGAGGGACGTTCCTTTGTTTATAAAGATAACACTCCTTATTATTGTAATCCTCTTCCAAGATATGTAAATACCGAAACAACTACAATATATGTTTCTCAATCATTGCCTGCTAAATCTTGTGGACATCAAATAGAGCTGTTTATTTTTAATCCAATGCCTTTAGGAGATGAGGCTAAAGAGGAATACTTGGACATATTGCATGTTTATACTGAATTATTAAGCCCATATTTTGTTGTAAATAAAAGAGCTTCACTTGAAGAATGGCAAAAACATTATAAATTATATGAGCATTATTGTCAAAGAATAGATAAAGAAGGCGAAGAAAAAGTTCTTAAGGAACTAGAAGACAAATTAACAAAATATTCTAAGGATGATTGTGATCAATATTGTGTGTTTTGGGGATATAATAAGCATGTCTATGATAAGGAACATTTTGAGCTTGAAAGTGAAATGGGCCGATTTGAAAATGGGGAATTTCCTTTAGGGCATTATCCAGAAGGTATGCTTAGGCAAACATATGGGGATGATTGGATGTATATTCCAGAAAATGAAGAACAGCTTGTTCATAACGCAGTAAGAAATGATACCCTTCCATTTGAGGAATATACTAGCCGTTATCTTCCAAAAATCAATCAGGAATCCATTTTTGAGAAATGTAAAATTAATAAGCGTAACAATGCTAAGGTATATTATCAAAGAAGAAAATTAGAGATGCTAATCGCTAAAGAAAAAGTAGCTATTGGATTGGATTCAGTATTAAAAAGCTTGGAAGGCAAAGAGAATTATTTACGTGCACTTCTCGAAAATAAAGATTATGATAAATTAGCACAAGAGTTTGAAAGTTTTGTTAGATTGCAAAATACCATAAATGTATTTAAATATGATATCTTTGTTCCAATATCCGATAAGAATCTTGCAACATTTTTGCTAAGCTTAATTGGGCAAGGAAAATATTATCAAGTTTCAAAATATTTGAAAGTTCGTGAATTACAAGAAGAACCTTTAAATGAGGAATTCAATAAAATTAAGGGCATGTTTAATATATGTCAAGAGATTTCTGTAGCACGTTATGACAAAAAGGATGTTGAATTAGTTCAGACACTCGTTGATAAATATGAAAATGAATATGATGATTTATTAGATGTATATCGTGGAAAGATATGGCTTATGGAAAAATCTGCTAAATCTATTGATGATTATAGAATGATAGACCAATTATGCGGTCATGTTTTATCCTTGTATCCATTTGATGGAGAGACTATGGCTTTCCAAGCTAAAGCGAAATATGAATGTGGGCAAGAAAAAGAGGCTATGGAACTTTATGAAAAATCAGTCCTTAATACAAGAAACGGTTTTATTTGGCAAAAGGTTGAAGATGAATCAGGCATTAGCCGTATGGATATGGAAGCTGATTTTATTAAGGAGTTAAATAAGAAAAAATAGCTAGAGGCTCAACTCTCGTTAATTCAAGAATAGTTAGTGTGGGGAGGATTTATTATTACAACTAGACATGAAATTCAATTGAATTTATTAAATGAAATAGATGAAATTTGTTCTAAACATAATTTACATTATTTCCTAATAGGATCTAATGCTCTTAGTGCATATAATGATCATACAATTGATAACGGATTTAGAATGGTTGCAGTAGCTATGCCCTCAGAGGATATTGTAATATTCAGTAAAATTGTAAAAAAAGATTTTAAAGATAGATATATAGAAGTAAGCTCTCAAAAACAAGACCCATTATATTTTGTTTCATATGGGGATAAAAACACCACATTTTTTTCTTTAAGAGATTTAGATTTTCATAAACAGCATGGAATCATTATCCGTATTTATCCAATACGCAAATCCGTTGCTAAAAATGAAGTTGAAGTAGTACAAACTACCGGCATTCTATCAGACATTAAAAAAGAATTTAAAAAGTTAATGAAAAAATCCAGCATTAATAAGGATTCCTTTTTTGTGAAATATGGCATTGGATTTCTTCGCTATCTAGCTAATTTATATAGGAATGCAAACCGTTATTTCAAATCCAAGCATTATAAAGCAATCATTAAGGAAAGTTTATTTAATATTTTTGGTATAAATTCATGTTTCACAGAATCTCTAATTGATATATATAAACATATTTATTCAACTATTAAAGTAACATATTTCTTCTTCAAAAATTTAAGAAAGCATCCATTTATTGAAGAATGGAGCGATTTGAGAAATCACGAAAAAATCAAAATCATTAATCAGGAAGTGAAATCAGAATCATTAAGGGAAATTGATAAAATAGATGTTGACGGTATTGATTTAAATTTACCAAGTGAAGAATTTTTCATCGAAGTTTTTGGAGAAAATTTTGAAAAGAAAACTGTTTCATCTAAGCCAATTAGAGCTACAGCAATTTTAGATACTGAAACTGGTTATCAAGATATTATTAAGGATAGAAAAAAACATTTTAGTGAGATTAAAGCTATTCAAAGGGAGATTAGGAAAACACGGTCAGAGGTAGTGGAAGAAACCATTGCTGTAAATAAAATTTTTAAACTTGTTAAAATGACTGATTTGCAAATTAAATATCAAAATTTCTTTGATAGGCGTAGAGAAGAATTGTTTTCATTAGATATGGAAAATGAGGAGGATTTCGCAGAATTAAATAAAAGATTATCTCCTATTATTAAAAATTTAAGAAAATATTCTGAAATTGACATGACCTTTTCAATAGATGAAGAAGCTGATTTGCTAATCAAAGAGGTAATGCTAAGGAATGGAGATGAAGAATTGGTTGAGAGGATAGAGGAATTATCCAAGCTTGAATATTTTGTTGAATAAAAGTATATAAGATTCTATTGAATTAAGCAAATTTTATTTAGCAAATATTATACCTCACCATAAATCATCTTTTAGCTCACAACAGTTATTTTCAATTTCATCTCCTCATCATTAATTTTTTCTTTTTTTTAAAATTTTAGGTTTTTATAAGTTTTTTAATCAATTTTTAATTAATTAAGTTTTGGGATTCGTATGGTTAAGATTTCAGTTATTGTGCCTGTTTATAATTGTGAAGATTATCTTGAAGAATCAATTAAAAGCATTCTTAATCAGACTTTTAAGGATATTGAGATAATTTGCATTGATGACGGATCCGCTGATAATTCTCTGAATATATTAAAGGAAATTGCAATTGGGGATTCTCGCCTTAAGGTTTATAGTCAGGAAAATCAGGGATCAAGCATTGCAAGAAACAATGCTTTAAGTAAAGTCAGTGGAGACTATGTTTATTTCTTTGATGCTGATGATTATCTTCTTGAGAATTGTTTGGAAAAGGTCTATTCGAATGCAGTAAACAATGATTCAGAAATTGCAATTTTTTATTATGACCTATATAGAGGAAATAAATTCTTAAATCATTGCAGAATTGACTTGCATAAAAAATTTCCTAATGAAGATTATAATAATTTTACATTTGATTATACAGATTATAGACAATATGCCTTTAAAGGCGCATCTGCACCATGGTTTAAATTATATAAAAAGGAATTTTTAGATAGGTATGATTTTATTAAGTTTCCTCCTAATTTAAATCATAATGACATTCCATTTCATATAATGACAATTTTAAATGCTTCCAAGATTTCATTTCTTCCCGAATATCTATATCATTATAGAACAGACAATCCAAATTCAATTTCAAACAATTGCAAAAAAAGGAATAAAGATATTTTTTGCATTCTTCAGGTAGTTGAAGATTATTTACGGTCCGCTGGCTTATTTGACGACTTAAAACAAGAATTTGAATTTTTAAAGGCGAATCATATATTATATCAAATGCCTGGTCGAAACAATAAATATTTCGAATTAGCTAAAGAAGAATTGTCTGCAGTTGATTTAAACAATGATTATTTTACAAAAAACATATTGTTTAAGGCAAATGCTGTTTTGGATTCAAATTCTATCGAAGAGTATAATTATAAAATTAAAATTCATGGGTTGGAAAAAGAAAATAAATCTTTGATTTCTAAAAATAAAAAACTTAAAGGGAATTTGGAAAAGGAGAATAAGTCTTTGATTGCTCAAAATAAAGAGTTAAGAGAGGATTTGGAGAAATCTAAAGGTTTAATTGATAAGAATAAGGAGCTTTTAGAGGATTTGGAAAAGGAGAATGAGTCTTTGATTGCTCAAAATAAGGAGCTTTTAGAGGATTTAGAAAAATATAAAAACAAGAATCATGAGATTTTGAATTCCAATAGTTGGAAAATAACTGAACCTCTTAGAAAACTTAGGAGAAAGTTTTGATTATTATTTTTAAAAAATAATTCTTATTTTAATTGTTTTTAAAGTATTACAAAAATAACAAAAACTTATTAATTATTAATAATAAATATAGTTAATGTAGAAAACTTTATCTCATATAGTTTTCATACTTGAGGTGTTTTATGTTAAACAAATTTTTTAAATTAGACGAAAATAATACTGATCTAAAAACTGAGTTACTTGCTGGTTTAACCACCTTTTTAGCAATGGCTTACATTTTAGGTGTAAACCCTACTATGCT
>JAFRCZ010000016.1 GCA_017404125.1 Methanobrevibacter sp. | reverse complement strand
TGTTTCCCCTACATCACTTACATCACATTGATGCAATTCAGCTAATTTTTCAACTGCAAGGGCAACATTTGCAGGTTCATTTCTTTCATCCTTAGTCATTGCCAAATATGGACTATCGGTTTCAGTCAAAATTCTTTCAATGGGAATTTCCCTAAAAAGATCTTGATGTCTTGGACTATAGCATACCATAGTTGAACAGCTCAAGTAGTAATCTTCCATATCCAAAATTTTTCTTGCAGTCTTTAGGCTACCGCCATAGCAATGAAAAATTACCTTTGGAATATTTTCATAAGGTTTCAATAGATTGAATATCTTCTTTTCACAGTCCCTTCCATGAATAAGGAGTGGCTTTTTGTATTCATTGGCAAGTTCAACAAATCCAGTGAAGATTTCCTGCTGGCGAGCCCTCATTGCTTTATCAGTGCAGTAGAAAAAGTCCATTCCAACTTCACCAATAGCCAATACCTCATCAGGATGCTCAATCATTTGCTTGCAAGCTGCATCTATTTCCTCTTGAGGAGAGTTTTGTGAACTTACTGGGTGAAAGCCAAATGTAGGATAAACGAATCCTTCATACTCTTTTGAAAGAGCCAATACCTTTGCATTGCTTTCAAGACCATATCCAGAATTGATTACAGCATTGAGCTTTTCTTTAGCTCTAGCTATTACATCCTCTCTATCCTCATCAAACTCGTCGAAATCTATATGACAATGTGTGTCTATCATAAAATCACTGAAAAAATGAATTAAAAAAATAAAAATAATTAGAAAATATAAAAAGTAATTAAAAAGAGATTTGAAAAAAGTTTTGGTCAAGGTTCTATGGACTGAAGTCCATGAAGCTTGGATTAGACTCCAAAACGTCTGTCTCTTGCTTGATAATCTCTAATAGCTCTTAAATAGTCTACTTTCCTTAACTCCGGCCATAAGCTGTCACAGAAATAAAGCTCTGAATAGGAAGATTGCCATAAGAGGAAACCACTGAGTCTTTCTTCACCGCTGGTCCTTATGATAAGGCTTGGATCTTCAAGGCCTGCAGTATAAAGATTCTTGCTAACCAATTCCTCATCGATATCATCAATAGAGAGTTCACCATCTTCCACTTGCTTATAAATCTTTTTGATTGCATCCACGATTTCCAACCTGCCGTCATAGCCAATAGCCAAGTTGAATAATCTTTCATCATAATCCTTTGTAGCCTCTTCGGCCTCCAAAATAGCTTCTCTAACACTATCAGGCAAAAGTTCTATTCTTCCTACAACCTTTACGCGAACCTTATTCTTATGAATCTTTTCATGACTTACTATTTTTTTAAAGTTTTTAACAAAAAGTTTCATTAAGCCATCAACTTCATCCTTAGGCCTATTGAAGTTTTCAGTAGAAAAGGCATAGGCAGTCACTATCTCAATTCCCAAGTCAATACTCCAGTCAAGAACTTTTTCCAAGGTATCTACACCAACCTCATGGCCCTTAATAACCTCCATGTTTCCTTGCATTTTAGAGTATCTTCTATTACCATCCATGATAATAGCTACATGTCTTGGCATCCTGTTAGGATCCAACTCATTTAAAAGACGCTTCTCATATAATGTATATAAAAATTGTGGTGGCACAATCATTCCCCGTAATATTTTTTTTATTTATTTAAAAAGTTTTCTTATTATTATTTTATAATTACTTATCAAGTAATTTCTATTAATAATATATATCTAAAAAATAATTTAAATAGTTTTATATATTATCTTAAAAAATTGCTTAAGAATAGTTAATAGTTAAAGAATAAGTAAAGAATAGC
>JAFRCZ010000143.1 GCA_017404125.1 Methanobrevibacter sp. | reverse complement strand
GTTATTAGGGGACAAACAGTGTCTCAAGAAAAATTAGATGAGATTATTAGAAAAGTTAGATTAACATTAGGAGATGCATAATTATGGCACAATATTATCCAGGAACTTCTCAGGTAGCTGAAAACAGAAGAAAATTCACTAACCCAGATGTTGAGTTAGAAGTTTTAAGAGAAATATCTGATGAAGATGTAGTAAAATTATTAGGTCACAGAGCTCCAGGTGAAGAATACAAATCCGTACACCCACCTCTCGACGAACTCGATGAACCTGATGACATTATTAGAGAAATTGTAGAACCTATTGACGGTGCAAAAGCAGGGGACAGAGTAAGATACATCCAATTTGTAGACTCCATGTACTTTGCTCCAGCTCAACCTTTCTTAAGAGCTAGATCCTACGTATACAGATACAGAGGAATCGATACCGGTACTTTATCCGGTAGACAAATTATCGAAGCTCGTGAAAGAGACTTAGAAAAAATTTCCAAAGAAATTTTAGAAAACGAATACTTTGATACCGCACGTACTGGAATCAGAGGTGCAGGTGTACACGGTCACTCTTTAAGACTCGACGAAAACGGTTTAATGTTCGACATGTTAAGAAGACAAGTACTCAACAAAGAAACCGGTAACGTAGAAATGGTAAAAGACCAAATTGGTCGTGAATTAGACGAACCTGTAGTATTAGGTGAACCATTAGATGAAGAAACCTTAAGAGCTAAAACCACAATCTACAGATGTGATGGTGAAGCTTACAGAGATGATGAAGACGCTGTAACTGTCTTAAGACAAATACACGTTACTAGATCTCAATTTGGTTACAACCCAGAATATTAAGGAGGTTTATTAAAATGGCTGACAAAAAATTCTTAGATGCAATGACTAAAAAGTTCAAAGAAGCTCCAGAAGAAAAAACTACTACCTTCTATAATATGGGCGGTTGGACTCAATCTGAAAGAAAAACTGAATTTGTAAACGAAGGTAAAGCAATTGCTGAGAAAAGAGGAATCCCAATGTACAACCCAGACATTGGTAACCCACTCGGTCAAAGAGCTTTAATGTCTTACCAATTATCCGGTACTGACACTTTCGTAGAAGGGGACGACTTACACTTTATCAACAACGCAGCAATGCAACAAGCTTGGGACGATATCAGAAAAACTGTAATCGTAGGTTTAAACACTGCTCACAACGTACTCGAAAAAAGGTTAGGTATGGAAGTAACTCCTGAAACCATTACCAACTACTTAGAAGTTGTAAACCACGCTATGCCTGGTGCAGCTGTAGTACAAGAACACATGGTAGAAACCAACCCATTATTAGTAGACGACTCCTACGTAAAAGTATTCACTGGTGATGATGACTTAGCAGCAGAAATTGACCCTGCATTTGTATTAGACATCAACAAAGAGTTCCCAGAAGAACAAGCTGAAGCTTTAAAAGCTGAAGTAGGCGGAGCTATTTGGCAAATTGTAAGAGTTCCATCTGTTGTAGGTAGAGTTTGTGACGGTGGTACCACTTCCAGATGGTCTGCTATGCAAATTGGTATGTCCATGATTTCCGCATACGGACAATGTGCAGGTGAAGGTGCTACTGGTGACTTCGCATACGCATCCAAACACGCAGAAGTTATTGGTATGGGTACTTACTTACCAATCAGAAGAGCAAGAGCAGGTAACGAACTCGGTGGTGTACCATTCGGATTTATGGCAGATATCTGTCAAGCAACCAGAGTAACCGACGACCCTGTAGAATCCGCATTAGAAGTAGTAGCTTTAGGTGCTGCTTTATACGACCAAATTTGGTTAGGATCTTACATGTCTGGTGGTGTAGGATTTACTCAATATGCTACCGCAGCATACACCGATAACGTATTAGACGACTTCTCTTACTTCGGTAAAGATTACGTAGAAGACAAATACGGAGACTTATGTTCCGCACCTAACAACATGGACACTGTTCTTGACGTAGGTTCTGAAGTAGCATTCTACTCATTAGAACAATACGAAGAATACCCAGCTTTACTTGAAACCCACTTCGGTGGTTCTCAAAGAGCTGCTGTTATTTCCGCAGCTGCAGGTATTTCCACTGCATTCGCAACTGGTAATGCACAAACTGGTTTATCTGCATGGTACTTAGCACAATACTTACACAAAGAACAACATTCCAGATTAGGTTTCTACGGTTACGACTTACAAGATCAATGTGGTGCAGCTAACGTATTCGCTATCAGAAACGACGAAGGTTTACCACTTGAATTAAGAGGTCCTAACTACCCTAACTATGCAATGAACGTAGGTCACCAAGGTGAATACGCAGGTATCGCACAAGCACCTCACAGTGCTCGTGGAGACGCATTTGCAGTTAACCCTCTCGTAAAAATTGCATTTGCTGACAAGAACTTGCCATTCGACTTCACTAAAGTCAGAGCAGAATTTGCTAAAGGTGCTTTAAGAGAATTCGAACCTGCAGGTGAAAGATCTATCATCATTCCAGCAAAATAAGTTTGGTGTAAACGGGAATATATAAATAAGGTTTTTAATCTATAGGATTTTTTATCCTTATAGATTTTACCTTATTTATTTTTTTCAATATGATATTTGTTTGTATAAAGTAGAATGGATTTTTTTTCAATTTATTTTGAAAATAATAAAATGCATTTTATAAAAAATATTTAAAAAAATTATTGTCAATATGAGATTTTAACTTAATTTAAATGGATTTAATTTCAATTGATTTTGATAAATCGCTTTAAAATTAAGGTAATGCTAAAAATAATTGATAAAATTTGAGATTTTTTAGTAAAGCTTATATATAGTGTTTTAAAAAAATTATAGAATATAGAGAGTTTAATGTCTCTAAATTAATTAATTTTAAGTTTATTTTAATTTAAGTAGACTTGAAAAAATTCTTGGTTTATCTTTTTAATTATTCAGGTTTAATTATTAAGATTTTTAGATTTATTCATCAAATATTTCATTCTTAACACTTTAAGGATTTAATCTAGCTAGATTAAAAGCTAAGTGGTTTGCCTTGGCTTATTTGATTTATAAAATCTTTGTTTAAGTTATGAGGTATAATCATAAAGTATAAAATCATTCAGATGTTCTAAAAATGGTCTAAATTTTGCTTTAGTCCATTATTTAGTCCATTTTTATTTTATGTCTTTATGGTTTTATATTTGAGCAGAATATGTCTAAATGTGATTAATAGGAAAATTAATCACGTAATAGTTTATTAAATAATTAAATTTAATAAAATTTAAGGAGGAAAAGAAAATATGGACCCTATTACATTAGGTGTAGTCGCATTAATGGGTGCAGCAGCAACCATTGCTGGTGCTGCAGAGGACTTAGAGTCTGACATCGGTTCACAAAGTAACCCTAACTCACAAGTTCAACTTGCTCCACAAATGGGACATTTACACCGTATGATCAATAAGGCAGCTTCTGGTGAACCAGTAGCATATGGATGCTGGTGTGGTATCGCTGGTGGTATCGCAGCTCTTGCAATGGGTATGGGTATTATTCCTATAGTCGCAATTGCAATGGGTTCTACTGTTGCTGCATTTGTTCACGCAATTTATACAGTCACATCACACATGGGAAGGATTGTTGGTCAATCTCAATTTGAACAACCATTATTCATGGATGTATTAACCCAATCCTTAGGCCCTATCGCAGCTCATGGTTTTATAGCTAGTTTCGGTATTGTAGGAATCGCTTACTTAATGACCCTTCCATTAAATGGACTTGGACACCCATTCCCATTACCATTACTCGCAGTACTATGGGGAATTACTATTGGTGCAATCGGTTCATCCACAGGGGATGTACATTACGGTGCAGAAAGCGAATACCAAAAATTCGATTACGGTGGAGGTACTCCTGTAGCTATTCAAGGGGATATCGTAACCAAAGCTCCTCTCGGTGCTAAAAACTCTATCGATGTAGGTAACTTCTGTGCTAAATATGGTGGACCTTTAACCGGTTTCTGTTTCGGACTTATTGTCTTCGTAAGCTTCTGGATTACTGTTGTATTCGGAGCTATTGGAGGACAAATCGTAGGACTTATCATCGTTATTTTATTAATCGCTGGTAACTACTTCCTTGAAAAGTCTGCAAGAGAAAAATTCGGACCATATGAGGAATAAGGAGGTTACATTATGGATCTTATTATATTTATTATATGTGTTGTAATTGCAGGTATTATTATGGGAGGAGGTGTACACTTCATTCCTGTAGGTGGTGCTCCTGCAGCTATGGCTACCGCTACCGGTGTAGGAACTGGTACCGCAATGTTAGCAGCTGGTGCAGGTTTAACTGGACTCATTACCGCAGCTTCTATGACAGGACAACCAGTATGGTTGATCATCTTAGCAGGTGCAGTTGGTTCCATGTTAATGATGGGTATCACCATGCTTATTGGTAACTTTATTTATATTTTCGGTGTTGGTGTAGTACCAGCATCTGGTAAAGCTGCAGTTGACCCAATCACCAAATGGAACCAAGAAAAATATAAAACTCCTGGTACCGAAGGACACGGTATTCCTACCGTATGTTACATTAGTGGTATCATTGGTGGTTTACTTGGTGGTGCTGGTGGTGGATTAGTCTACTGGGCTATTAACGAATTCGCAACCGCTAACATGACTGGATTTGACGCTACTATTATTGCAGGATTAGCTGCTATCTTATCCGTAGGTATGTTCTTCATCAACTCTGTAACTGCTTCCTATAACATTGGAGGTACTATTGAAGGATTTGTTGACCCTAAATTCAAAAGACTCCCTACCGGAATTTTAGCTTGTGCTATTGTTTCTCTTGTAGCTGCAATCTTCATGGTTTTAATGATTGGAGGTATTTAAGATGTCTGCTGGAGGAAGTGGAGCACCTGCAGAAGGTGCTGTAGATGCTAATGTAATGTTAGCTATTGGTATTATCGGTGGATTACTCGGTATATACTTATCTGGTATTAACCCTGTTATTGGACCTGTATTAAGCTGTCTTGGTGCAGTTTGTGCAATCCTCTGGGGTGTAATTGCAATCCGTAGTGTAGCAAGTTATGGTTTAGGTACTGGTGTACCTTCTATCGGTTACATGTCTTTAGGTATTGGTGTAATCGGTGCTTTAGCTGGTGTAGGTATTATTGCAGCTTTCAACTTAGCTGGATTAGAAATTGCTGGACCTATTCTTGCATTAATCTTTGCAATGCTTATTGGATTATTAGTTGCTATTGTAGCTAAGAAAATTGTTGGTATGAAAATTCCTGTTATGGAAAGATGTACTGCAGAAATTGCAGGTGCTGCAGCATTAGCTGTTTTAGGATTCTCCGCTGCTGTTGCAGGTGGATACTCCATTGATTTATTATTATCTGCTGTAGTTGCTCCTGGATTTATTGCTATCTTTTACATATTATGTACTATGGCTATCCAACACCCATTCAACGCATGTTTAGGACCAAACGAAGACCAAGTAAGAACTCTTAAATGTGGTGCTTCTACTGCATTCTTAACTATGATTATTACTGGTATTCTTGCTATTTCCGCTGGAGGATACGCATGGTTTGCAATTTTAATTGTCGGACTTATCGGTTGGTACATCTCATTTAAGATGTTTGTTAACGCTTCATGTGAAGCAGCAGCATCTGTTAAATGGGCTGGTTTATGGCCAAAAGTTGAGGAATAAGGAGGTTGTTATAGATGGTATTACCTTTAATACAATTTATTCCTGAATTAAACTTAAATCTTGATCCAGAATCCGGTATTCTCGGAGCTGGTGGTGGAGATTTAATCATTCTTTCAATGGATGAAATAAATGCAGAAATCGCAAAAGTTGAAGCAGCTGCTGACGAATTAATGAATTCCTTAGATCCTAACTCTGCTCCATTAGGTTCCTTCCCAGGAAGAGAAGGTAACTTTGTAATTGCAGGTAAATTAACCAACATGGTTTACGGATTTGTTTTAGGAATGTTCCTTATCATGGCAGCAATGCCTATATTAACAGCTATGGGGGTTTTATAGATGGCTGACAAAAAACCTACTGCTGATAACTGGCCTGTAGTGAGTGGAGACTACATTGTAGGGGACCCAGAAAGTCCTGTTGCTGTAACTACTTTAGCTTCTCACAATGAAGATATCCCAGCTGCTGCTGGAGCAGCAATTGCTGGACCTTGTAAAACTGAAAACTTAGGTATTGAAAAAGTTGTAGCAAACATCATTTCAAACCCAAACATCAGATTCTTAATCTTATGTGGTGCAGAAGTACAAGGTCACATTACTGGTCAAAGTATCCAAGCATTACACGAAAATGGTTGCGACCCTGAAAAGAAAAAAATCACTGGTGCTACCGGTGCAATTCCTTTCGTAGAAAACATTCCTATGGAAGGTGTAGAAAGATTCCAACAACAAGTAGAACTTGTTGACTTAATCGATAACGAAGACGGTGGAGCAATCACAGCAAAAGTAAAAGAATGTATCGAAAAAGATCCTGGTGCTTTTGAAGAAGATGCTATGGTTATTGAAGTGAAAGAAGGAGATGACGACGACGACGATGGTGAAGAAATTCGTCCTATCTCTCCAGAAACTGCATTACTTGAAGCAAGAATCAGAAATATTGATACTCAAGTAAAATTAGTTGGTGCTGTACAAAGAAATATGGCAGGTAACTATTCAGGTAAAGTCCAAGGTATTATGATTGGATTAGTATTTACTTTAGTAATCGGTTTCTTATTATTAATGGCACCATTAGTAGGTGTATAAACTGGAGGTTTTATTTATGGTTAAATTTTCAAACAAACCAAATACTCGTGGTATTAAAAATGCTTCTAGTGATGTAGAATACCGTGCTAAGCTCTTAGGCAGAGAAGGAAGATTATTCGCTGGCGTAATCAGCACCAGATTTTCTGGAATTGCTATCGGTATTGGAATTGCTCTTTGTTTAGCTGTTGTTATTCCATACTTAGCTAAATTATGTGGATTATAGAGGTGTAAAAAATGTCTGAAGAACAATCAATACCTCAAATTATTGTATCTACCGACGATATGTCAGCTGCAACTCAAAAATTAGATGAAGCTGAAGAAAAAGTAGAATTTGCTGTTGGGGAATACTTCCAACGTTTAGGTCAACAAAACGGTAGAGATATTGGTATTTTATATGGTATAATTTTAGGTCTTGTAATTTTAATAGTGTCCATTGAATTTGGTTTAGTAAGTGCAATGAGTACTATTATGGCAGGATTAATCTAAATTGGAGGATTATAAATGTTTAGATTTGATAAAGAACAACTCGTCGTAGATATTGCTGGAGTAAAAATGGGAGGACAACCTGGAGAATACCCTACCGTTTTAGCAGGAACTATCTTTTACGGCGGACACAAAATTATTAGTGATGAAAAAGCAGGAGACTTTGATAAAGACGCTGCTGAAGGATTAATTAAAACTATGGAAGAAATGTCTGATGTAACTGGAAACCCTTGTGTTGTACAAACTTTCGGTGCTACTGCAGAAGCTATGGTTAAATACTTAGAATTTGTAGGAGACGTCTGTGACAAACCTTTCCTTATCGACTCAACTGCTGCAGCTGCAAAAATTGCAGGTGTAGAATAC
>JAFRCZ010000142.1 GCA_017404125.1 Methanobrevibacter sp. | reverse complement strand
CAGTTATAGTTAGATTGTTAATGTAAAATGATGTTGAACCGGTTTTTAGCATTTGCTTTTCAATGTCTTTAATGCTTACAGGTCTTTTTTGAGCAGGTTCAAATTTGGTTTGGGAGATGTATCTGAAATTGAATTCCTCTTCCTTGTTCTCATTGTTTATTCCCTTTTCTATAATCTTGAATTTAGCATTGATATTCATTCTTTCATCATCAGTCCATTTGATGTCTAAATCCAACGGAATGTTTTGTCTTATTGTTTCGTTTTTGAACTTTTTAAGATTGTCATGAGTGGATTTGGAATAGCTTAAGAGAACCTTATCCCCTTCTCTCACATTTCTTGTTGTTTCAAGCTTTATGTAATCGTCAGTTTGCTCTTTGATATTGTCAATATAGATTCCCTTGATCTTATCCTTGTATTTGAATCCGATTCCGTCTCCAATGTCAAGGTTTATGTGGAATTCTTCATTTTCTTTAGAGATTGTGATTAATTCTCCTTTCTTTTCAATGATATTTCCAATGTAGACTACTTCATGTCCTGAACTTTCCCTTCCTAAAACCTGTCCTGGCTTTTGATTAAGAATATAGCCGTCTGTAAATTGTCTGTTGAATACAAGGCTTAAATCCTTATCATAATCTCCTTCATCACCATCAATCAAGTGTCTGTATGCATTTACAATTGTTCCCACATAATCTGCAGATTTCATACGTCCCTCTAATTTAAGGGAAAAGACTCCCGCTTCTTCTATTTTGTCTAAGCCTTTGTAAACTGCAAGGTCATGAGTTGATAAGAGGTATCCATTTCCTACATTGTAGTTTTTGTATTTCAGTTTGTATTGCTTACGGCATGGTTGTGCACATGCTCCCCTGTTTCCACTGCGTCCACTATTGTATGATGAGATGTAACAGTTTCCGCTGAAGCAATAGCAAAGTGCCCCATGTCCAAACACTTCAAGTTCCATATTTAGATTGGATCCCTTCAATTTTTCGGATATTTCAGCTATTTTATCCACACTTATCTCACGTGGGAAAACAATCCGTGAGATATTGTTTTCTACAGCCCATAAAATACAATCATAATCGCTTAATGTCATTTGTGTGGAAGCATGGACTTCAAGTCCTGGAATGAGGTTTTTGATCAATTCAATGATTCCCAAGTCCTGTACAATAACTGCATCAACACCAATTTTGTATAAGTAGGATAGGTATTTCACCACATCTTCAACTTCAAAGTTGTTGATTAATGTGTTTACAGTTACATGTATCTTTGCTCCATTCAAGTGAGCATACTCCACACTTTTTTCTATTTCATCTAAAGTAAAGTTTTTTGCAAATGCCCTTGCTCCAAACCTTTCTCCAGATATGTATACTGCATCTGCTCCAGCATTTATTGCTGTAACCAATATGTCATAGTCTCCTGCAGGTGCCAATAATTCAGGTAATGTCATTAATAATCTCCTATTTTGATTGTATTTTATATGAATATTATTTTAAAATAATCTAACTATTAATAATTATGTTAATTTTATTATATAATGTTTTTAATTATAATGATTTTAATATTATAATAATTATTATATTGCTTTTTGTGATAACTTATGAAAACTAATTAAAAATTCAATAGAATTATATATTTTTAAGAATAAATTCTATCTTATGTATATTGTATTGGAAGGAATAGACGGTGCTGGAAAATCAACTCAAATTAAGCTATTGAAGGAATGGTTGGAAGATAATGGTTTAAGTGTTGAAACAATTGTTGAACCAACTGATTCTGATGTGGGAAAGCTCATTCGCAAAATCTTAACTCGCAGCGATGCTACAAGCGACAATGTCCAAAAGACATTAGGGCTTTTATTTGCAGCGGACCGTCTTTTATTAATGAATAAAATAGAAAAATTAGAAAGTGAAAATGTTGTTGTCATAAGCGACAGATCTTTTTATTCAAGTTTATCTTATCAAAGCCCTCAAGATTGGATTAAAGAGTTAAATAAATTTGCTAAAATCCCTGATATGGTTCTTCTTCTGGATTTGGACGTTAAGAAATCAGTAGAAAGAACTGATGGCATAGATGAATTTGAAAATGAAGAATTTTTAACTGGAGTTAAAGCTAATTATTTGAATTTAGCCAAAAGCAATGATAATTTTGTGATTATTGATGCGAATAACGGTCCAAATAAAGTATCTTCTGATATTAAAAAAGCAGTAGCCCCATTATTTGATATTTGTAAAGATTGCATTTTATAATTTTAAAAACAGTAATCAAAAAATAATTTAAAACTTTTTTTTAATTAAAATAAGAAATAAAGAAGTAAATTAGATTATCTCTTATCTAATTCTTCTAATCTTTCTTTCATCATTTGAATAATGTATTCTTGTGCTTTTTCAAGCTCTTCTTTTGTTCCTTGGAGTTTAGGTCCAAACTCAGTTTGCTTAAGTTCAACATCAAACTTTTCAAAAACATGAGCAAGCATTTGTTCTCCAATACCATTTGTAAGTTTCATTTCGTATATTGGTTCTTCTTCCATTTCTATCCCTCTTTATCTTTTTTTTAGAAATTAATAATTATTAAAAATGATTATTTTATTCTTGTGACTCCATAAAGTCTCTTACAGGTTTTAAGAAGTCAATTAGGAATGCAGTCATTGCATTTTTCAAATCCATAGGGTGCAAGTTTCCTTCACTATACATTTGGTACAATTCATCTTTAGTGAGTTCCAAGTTTCCGCCAAATTTTTCAGGTCTTTCTATAACTAAAGTGTCTTGTTGTGTGAAAACGAAGTGGTCTGCAATTTCCAATATAGGGTTTCCTTCAGTTTCTCCCATAGGGCAGAAGCTTTTCTTGATCTTATCCTTGATTGTTTTCTCATCATCATCAACAGCAATGTAGTTTCCTTTGCTTGAGGACATCTTGTCATCACCATCAAGACCATGAATCAAAGGAGTGTGAATACAAACAGGAGCTTCCTTTCCTATTCTAGGCAAGTTTTCTCTTGCTAACATTTGGATTTTTCTCTGTTCCATACCGCCTAATGCAACGTCAACTTCCAATGCAGACATGTCTGCAGTTTGCATCAATGGATAAACTACACTAGCCACTTTTGGATTGTCATCATGTCTACTGACCTGATCCATACTTCTATTTGCCCTTTTCAAGGTGGTCAATGTAGCTAATTGGTAAACATCATTAGTGTATTCGCTTCCGGTTTGGAAAGAGGAACCTAAAATGTATTCAGTATCATCTGCTAATCCTAATCCTTGGAAACATCTTTTATTATATTCTGCAGTTTCAGCTATTTCCTCTACAGTTCCTTTTCCATTCAAGAAAGCATGATAATCTGCAAGTAAAATTTTGATTTTAAATCCTAAATCCTGTAATTGTTTAAGTTTCATAATTGTTACTGCATGACCTAAATGAATTTTTCCAGAAGGTTCATATCCAGTATAAGCAATAGGATGCTCTTTTTCAAGCTTTTCTTTTAATTCATCTATATCAATGATTTCTAAAGTTCCTTCTTGAATTAATTCAATCTTTTCTTCAATGTTCATATAATCACACTTTTGTTTTTGAATTGGTTTTTGATAATTTTTATATTATGATTTGTTTTTCTATTAATTTTTATTGATTATTATTTTTTTAATAGCTATTTAGTTTAGAGTATCCTATTTTTAGATTATATAGATTTTCCCATCTATTTTTATAACATCTATCTCTTCGCCAATATTGAATCTTTCTAGCTTCTCATTCATTTCCAAATCGATTGGACTATAGTCATCAGGATCGAGAATTTGGAGAGTACTTGGAGATTTTGCTGTAATGATGGCTTTTTGTATGCCTTCCAAATGTTCTATCTTTTCAATATTATCGTATTCTCTCCATTTTAAAGCTATCATATCTTGATTTTCCAAGTTTATGACTTGAATCCTATTTCCATCAACATCATTTATTTGATAGATATTGGCATTATATTTTACGAAATCCTCTTTAACAAATTTTGGAAGTCTTAAGGATATCCAGATTCTATATAATCCCTTTCCAGTTGATTTGTCTTCACTGATAAGTCTTGGAGATTCCTTTGTAGTTCCTCCAAACTCTTCTTTGAGATGTTCTACAACCTTTTTTCCAGACTTTAAAGATCCAATATAATAATCGTTTCCTTCCTTTAGCTTAGCTACTTGAGGAATATAAGCCAATTTGTCCTTTTTGAATTGCTTTTCAAGTGTTCTGTTGATTATTTCTTCAGCACGTTCAATTTCTTCTGCTTTAAGTTCCCTATCATCTGCACGCAATTGAATTACTGCTTCATAGTATCCTGCATTCCTTTTGCTGCAGTCTGGACAAACGGAATAATTGATTTTTACATTTGGAGTGTGTGTTTCCACCACTTCTTCTCCTAAAACAGTTGCAACAGCTTCAACATAGCACTCTGCAATTGTTCCTCTCATCTGGTCAATTTCAAGTTCAATCTCTTCATTTTCCGCTAAATCGGAAATGGTGATGTTTCTCTCCAATGCCCTATAGATGATTTCTTCTTCAGGAATATATTCATCTCTCCATTTCCCTTCTTCTAATTTGGCATTGCAGTGTTTGCAGATAGTTACAGTGATATTTTCAGGAATTTCCATAAGCTGGAATTTCTTTAAAAAACAGTTTTTGCAAATCCCATCTATCATTTCAACATCTGTTGCACCACATTCTGGACAAAACATTTTAAAACACTCTAAATAAAAATTAAGTTCGAAAAAATAATTATTGTTTTTAAATTTAAACTATTGTTTTTAGTTTTTTATTTAAATTTTTAATTTGGTTTTTTATTTAAATTAAAACTTAGTTTTTAAATTTTAAAAAAATGAAAAGGAAGAATGATATTTATAATGGCTTAAGTGGAGCTTTTGCACCACATGCTGCACATTTTAAGATAAATATTCTGTCTTCTCTAATGATTTTAGTATCCGGTCTGTTACATTCATGACAGATAACATATTTTTCAATATATTCATCAAGTCTTTCATTGATTAAGAAATGATTGAATTTTCCTTGTAAGATTGCTCTTACTCCTTCTAAGTTACCTGCAGTACCTAATTCTCTTAATAAAAATTTTAATACATGTTGTGGGTCTCTATTTAAAGAATCAGCCACATCTTTGAAATTTTGGATAAAAGTTCTATTACCTTGAATAACAGAGTATGCTTTTACAGGTTCAAACCTTTTTGTTTCAAATACCTCAGGAGGTAATTGGTCAATAGCTCTGTTTAATAAATTTTCATAATCATCCATTTTTTCACCTCTTTGGAATAATAAAGTAATTTGTAATAATTATAATCAAATAAAATTTAGAAATATTCTTTATAAAAATAGTATTTGAGTTATATTAATATAAAATATATTTTTTATCATTTATTAATCTATTTATTAATGATATAAATCCATTTTTTTATTGAAATGAATAAATGACAAAGCTCAAATATTTTTAAAAAATAGAAAAAATGCTTGAAAATTCAAGCATAATAATTAAATTTTAATCATTTGGTCTTTTTTTAGACTTAAGATTTAATTCTCCAGTCTTTTTATTTGGCCATTACGTGGTTCGTAGATAAGGCCTTTACTTCTAAGTTGTTTTAAAATAGAATCAACTTTTTCTTCACTCATATCGAAGTTTTCAGCAAGATGGTCTTTTAAGACATTTACTGGAACATTATCAAATTCCTCTTCCAATACTCCAATTTCTTCCATAACCTTATTGATTTTTTCTCTTTCAGATGTTGGAGTTCTTCCTTCAACTCTTGCAATATCAATTTTACCGGTGTCCGGATCCATTCCAATTTTTTCTAAACATCTTTTCTGTAAGCTAATAGCTCTGCGAGCATCTGAAGCGTCTACCTCGTTTTTAAGCTGAAGTTTTGCGCTAGCTTCAGCTAAACGAATAGTTGCCTCCAATTGTCTTGGAGTAATTGGTACAGGAGTGTCCTCTTCCACGCCTCCACTTCTTACAGACACATAAAACTCTTCTAAAACTTTATTTGCTTCATCTGTTAGAACAGGATTTATGTTTTTACGTGCATAAGCAATATATTTTCTGAGCAGTTCTGGCTCTATATCATATTCTATGTTGGAAAATTGGTGTGTTTTAAGGATATGTTGAGCTAATTCCCTATCTTTTTCTACATTTGGCCTATCTTCAATTACAAATATTAAATCGAAACGAGACAAGATTGGTGAAGGCAAGTCAATTTGGTTTGCTAAAGTTTTATATCTGTCAAAAGTACCAAATTTAGGGTTTGCTGCTGCAAGAACAGAACATCTTGTATTTAAAGTTGCCATAATTCCCGCTTTTGCAATACTTACAGTTTGTTGTTCTAATGCCTCGTGAAGTGCAGATCTGTCTTCTGAACGCATTTTATCCAATTCGTCAACACATACATTACCTTGGTCCCCAAGTACTAATGCACCTGCTTCAAGAGACCATCCTCCAAGTTCATCCCTAACTGCAGCTGCAGTTAATCCAGCACCAGATGTGCCTTTACCACTGGTGTATACGCTTCTTGGAGCTAATTTTGAAACATATTTGAGTATTTGGGACTTACCAATACCGGGATCCCCAACAATAAGAATGTGAAGGTCCCCTCTTAAACGGGTTTGGTCTTCCAATTCTTTAACTGATCCTCCAAAGAGCTGTAATGCAATAGCTTCCTTTACATCTCTATGACCTTTAATTGAGGGTGCGGTTGAAGCAATGATTTTATCATGTATGTGTGGGTCTTTAGATAATTCTAAGATTTTTTCCTCATCTTCTGCACTAAGTTCCAATTCTTCAAATTCCTGTTCTAGATGTTCAATATGATTTACGTAAATGTAATTCTTGAATTTTCCACTTCTTTCTTCCCTAAATGTTTTTAAGGTTCCTGTGATTCTGACTTTATCCCCAGGATTTAATTCATCTACTAAATCATCCTCTAAAACCATAAGCATTTGTTTTGGCTCAGTTCCTCCAGATAAGTTTTCCAAAGGTTCTTGCATTCTAGCACTTTGTGTATCAATATATTTAGATTCTTCTTGAAGTAATCTAAAAGACCTTCCACCACATTCGCTGCATAATGAAGGTTCCATGATGTGATTACTAGAGGTTTGCTCTACTTCATGCAATCTCATACAACCTCTACATTCAAATACTCCTGTTTCAATTCTTGGACGAATCTCATCAGTTTTTCTTACAATTCCATCTGCAGATACAAAGTTACCAATGTATTTACTTAATAAATCACTTAATGGAATGTTATTGTTAAGATTTTCAAATCTGATGTTCAATTCAGCGTCTTTCATTAATGGATCGATATTTTTAATAGCTTTTTGTGAAGCCAATATGACTTCATCAGGTTTTTCTATCAATAAATCTGCCAAATCAGGATCAAACATCTCCAAGTCTTCGTAATTGACTGTAAGTGACCTTTCATCAGGATATTTTTCTAAAATTTCAAATACATCATCTTTGTAAATTGTTGAGAAGAATTATTCAAATTTTGCAAGTGATGTTTTTGTTTTGTTAGTGGAATTCATTGTAATAT
>JAFRCZ010000141.1 GCA_017404125.1 Methanobrevibacter sp. | reverse complement strand
CCTTGAGTTTTGATCAAAAATCCTATATAAATTTTTTACATTTTCATTAATATAATACAAAAATCTCTCCCCTACATGTTATTATGTATTATTAAATCAGTTAATATAACGATTAATTATAAGTGTAACATATACTATTTGTACACCAAATAGATTTTAACTTCAACAAATTTTTTATAAATATTTAAATAATATGAAAGCATTTTATTCATAATTAGATATCTTTGATTAAGTATAAATATTTAGTGTTTAATTATTTATAAAATAAAGTTATTTTTTTATGAAAATTCTTTGAATTTAATGTATTTTTTATGTTTTTTGTTTAATTATTTATCTGCTTTTTAAATAAATAAAATTACAATACCGCTTAAGTTTTTTCAACTATACTTAAATTAATATATTATAAAAATTATATATTATAATGATATAACAGTTGGCATATATCATTTAAAATGTCATTGGAAATTCAATGATTTTAATCAATTCTAATCTTAAAAATATAAATTATTGATAAGGAGAACTAAAATGGTTCCAAAAGTTATGATTATACTTGGAAGTGCTTCTGATAAGGAAATAGCTGAAAAGTCAATGAAAATACTGGAAAAACTTCAGATTCCATATAGTTTAAAAGTGGCTTCTGCTCACAGAACTCATGATAAAGTTAAAAAGCTTGTTAAGGATGCGACTAATTCAGGTGTAGAGGTTTTCATAGGAATTGCAGGCCTTGCTGCTCACTTGCCTGGAGCTATAGCTGCATACACCCATAGGCCTGTCATTGGAGTCCCTGTTGATGGTGCAATCGGAGGTCTTGATGCATTATATGCTTGTGTGCAAATGCCTTTCCCTACAGCAGTGACCACTGTTGGAATAAACAGAGGAGACAATGCTGCAATACTCGCTGGAGAAATCATCGCAAGCTATGATGAAGCTGTTGCAGAAAGAATCTCTGCATTGCGTGTTGAATATCAGGAAAAAGTTGAAAAAGGGGAAAAGGAATTAGTTGAAAGTCTTGAAGGAGAATACTTCCAAAAAGACTTTTTAGCTGATGAGCCTTATGAAAAAATTGAATTTGAAGAATTGGATGATACTCCAGATGTGATGATCCTTGCAGGAAGCTATTCAGATATGGAAATAGCTAAAAATGTAGCTATTTTACTTGAAAGAATGCAAATTGAATATAAATTGGATTACATTTCTCCTATCAGACATGCAAAAGACTTTGAATCATATATGAGCAAAAGAAACAATGCTAAATTATTCATTGCCATTAGTGGATTATCTGCTCTTGTAGCTGGATCTGTTGTTGCATTGACCGAAAAGCCAGTGATTGGAGTGCCATGCTCTAAAAAACTAAATGGTCAGGATGCTCTTTTAACAATGGCAAACATGCCTCCGGGAGTGCCTGTTGGAACAGTTGGAATAGACAATGGAAGAAATGCAGCAATCGTTGCAGGGGAAATCCTTGCAATATCCGATAAAAAAATTGAAGAAAACTTGAAATGGATAAAATACAAAAACGCTGATTTATAATTAAAAAACCTAAAAAAGATTAAATGCAAATATGCTGATTAAAATAAAAGAGATTTAGTGGTTCTTATGACTAAAGATATTATAAATGTTATTCAAATTGATGAAGAGCTTGATGTGGAATATGAAGCGGCTAAAGTTCTTCGCAAATATCCTAAAGACACTGTAATGCTAAACAATCTAAAGGGATATGACATTCCGGTGGTATCAGGAATCTGCAATACAAGGGAAAAAATAGCACAATCCCTTGGTTGTCAGGTTGATGAAATACTTTATAAGATAATTGATGGAATGAACAATCCAACTCCAGTGACTAAATTCATTGATTTGGTTGATGAATACAATAGCAAAAGGGTGGATTTAGGAAAAATACCAATCCTTACACATTATAAACGTGATGGTGGAGCATACATTACAGCAGGAGTCGTATTTGCAAGAGATCCGGAAACCGGTATTCAAAACGCTTCAATTCATAGAATGTTGGTCTTGGAGAAAAACAAATTGGCTATTCGTATCGTGCCAAGAAACCTATACACCTATTTCCAAAAGGCTAAAGACATGGGCAAAGACTTGGATATTTCAATAGCTATCGGCATGGAACCATCCATTCTCCTTGCATGCACTACCTCAATACCAATAGATGCCGATGAAATGGAAGTGGCAAACAGATTTAAAAATGGGGAATTGGAACTCGTAAGGTGTAAAAATGGAATCAATGTACCTGAAGCAGACATTATCTTTGAAGGTAAGATATTGATTGATGAAACTGCTCCTGAAGGCCCATTTGTAGACTTGACTGATACTTATGATTACGTAAGGGAAGAACCTGTAATAAAATTAAGCAAAATGTACATTAAAAAAGACAATCCAATGTACCATGCAATCCTTCCTGCAGGATTTGAGCATAAATTGCTACAAGGAATGCCACAGGAACCAAGAATATTCAATGCTGTGAAAAATACAGTTCCTACTGTAGCGAATGTGGTTCTTACAGAAGGAGGATGCTGCTGGCTGCATGCAGCTGTTTCAGTTAAGAAACAGACTGAAGGGGACGGCAAAAACATCATT
>JAFRCZ010000140.1 GCA_017404125.1 Methanobrevibacter sp. | reverse complement strand
TCATATTAAATCAATTTGCAATTTTTTATTGGAAGAATTAGGCCCTGAAGTGCCACTCCACTTTTCAAGATTTTTTCCAATGCATAAGATGAATGACAAAAGTCCATCAAATATTGAATATCTCATAAGAGCAAAGGAGATAGCTATTGATATGGGAATTGAGTATGTCTATTTGGGAAATATGCTTGCTGACAACAATAGCTATTGTCCAAATTGCGGTGAACTCTTGATAGCAAGGGAAAGGTACTGCAATAGAGATAAAAATAGAATAAAGGAAGGCCATTGTGAAAATTGCGGCCATAAATTGAATTTTGTTTTAGAATAGCTTATATTAGAATAATTTTGTTTTGAATAATTATTAATTTCCTTTTATCAATTCAACAACTTTTTTTGAAGCGTTTCCATCATCGAACTGATTGTATTTTTCATTGAATTTCTTATACTTTTCTCCAAATTCATCATTGTAGCTATTGATATCAAAATTCTTTAGAAGTTCAATCAGTTCCTCATTTGTTTCAACTTTAGGTCCTGGTGCCTCTTCAAATATGTCAAAATAGAAAGCCCTTACATTGCTTGTATAATTTTCAAGGTCATAGGTGAAGTAAATCATAGGCCTTTTCAATATGGCATAGTCAAACATGACAGATGAGTAATCGGTTATCATCATGTCTGAAATCAGATAAAGCTCTTGAATGTCCCATTCCTCATTACATTCAATGATGAAATCGCCATATTTGCTCCAGTCAATGTTTTTGTCCTTTACCAAATAATGGAATTTGACTATCAATGTAAAGTCATCCTTAAAGTTTTCATATAATGCATCAAAATCCATTGCGCTTGCAAACTTATACTCTCCAGCTCTATTGTACTCATTGTCTCTCCAGGTTGGAGCATAGAGAATCACTTTTCTATCTTCAGGAATATTGAATTTTTCCTTTATTTTAGCAATGTCATCTTCATTGTTCTTTTTAAAGAGCACATCATTTCTAGGATAGCCTATTTCAAGCATTTCACCTTTGAAGTCAAATGCCTTTTTGAATATTTCTGATGAATATTTGTTTTGTGACAATAGGTATTGCCATTCTTTGGTGTTCTTATTAAAGTCTTCACGGTATCTTTCAACATCCGTATTGCCGCTCATGTTCATGATTTCCATATCCAATCCCAGTTTCTTGAATGGAGTTCCATGCCATGTTTGGATGTATTTGGTTTTTTTGTTTTTCCTTAGGTAATATAGATGTCGTGAATCGAAAACCCAGACACCGCTTCTTAATGTATAGTATAGATATTTAAAAAAGGATCTCTTTACCTTAATGGCATTTCCAGGGATTTCAATATCTGTATTTGATAGGGACCATACGCATTTATATTCATTGTCCAATCCCTGATTTACAATTTCTTCATAGATATATCTTGGGCTGCCTGCAAAATTTCGTCCGCTGCTTGATTCAAAAAGAATGGTTTTTTCATCTGAAGGAATAATATATGATCCAAATATGTAGATGGCTCTTACAGAGTATTTAGCCGTATCCTTTATGATTTTTTTGACATTTGCCATTATTATACCTTCTTGATTCTTTGGATTATTATCCTTCCAATTCCTTTACCAGTTTTTGAGCGTTTTCCCAGTCCGCAAGGTCATCGATTTCTGTCCATTTAAGGCCATTTGTCAAAACAAAATCTATGGTTTTGATTTCACTTAAATCCTTATATGCATAATCATAGTAATTTTGCGGGTCTTCTTCGATTAATCTTTCCAAGATTCTATTGAACTGGGGGACATCATCACAATTTACTTTAGAAATGCCAATAAATTCCCCAGTAGATGATGGAATATCCAATTGTTTTCCAATGGAATTGATTTTACCGTTAGCTATTGTTTTCTCTTCATTAAAAGACTCATCGTCAATAATCAATTTAAATGATTCCTCATTCAATTCCTTGAAGTTATCTATTATCATGCCTGTATTAAAAGAGGCAGCTATTCTTGAAATGATTAGAGGATCAACTACATTGTCTCCATTGATTAAAATAAAGTCATCCAATTCATTTTCCTCAATAAAACTGCTTGCAAGATATGTTGATACGGAAGTATTGGTAACATCGTATTTTTCATTTGCAATGATTTCAATTTCAATATCATATTTTTCAGCTATTTCAGGACATAAATCAATAACTTTTTCCTTATTGTAACCTACAACAACTATGAATTTTCTTATATCTGCATTAACACAGTTTTTAATCATCCTCTCCAATAGAGTGATTTCATTTATTTCTAGCAATGTTTTTGGAATCTCTTTGGTAAGAGGCATTAATCGTGTACCCATACCAGCAGATAATATTACTCCAATCATTTTATCACATTTAATCCAACTGATTCTTTTAAAAGACTCTTTTGATTTTTTTATCTAATTTTAGAGCAAATCTTGATTCATACTCTTCGATTTTATCTTTCAATTCCTCTTTTTCATTTATGAGGATGTCTCTGTCTTTTATAATGCCTTCTTTTTCGTTTTCAAGTTTTGCTTTGTCTTTTATTAATTTGTTCTTTTCGTTTGTTAATTCTTCTTTTTCCTTTGTAAGATTGGTTTTTTCTTTAATTAGTTTTTCTTTTTCTTTTGTTAATGTGTTTTTGTCTTCTGTTAGTTTTTCTTTTTCGTTTTCTAGTTTTGTCTTTTTATTTATTAAGTCTTCTTTTTCGTTTGTTAATGTGTTTTTGTCTTCTGTTAGTTTTTCTTTTTCATTTATGAGGAGGTCTCTGTCTTTTATAATGCCTTCTTTTTCGTTTTCTAGTTTTGCTTTGTCTTTTATTAGTTCATCATTTTCGTGTAGAAGGTCGAAATTTTCATCTATTAGTTCGTTCTTTTCGTTTCTTAGTTTTTCTTTTTCGTTTTCTAATTCTATTTTGCCTTTTATCAGTTCTTCTTTTTGATTTTCT
>JAFRCZ010000139.1 GCA_017404125.1 Methanobrevibacter sp. | reverse complement strand
TGTAATGGTTAGAAGAGGATCTGACCATTCTGAAATCAAAAAAGGTCCTATTAACGCTATTGTTCCTAACCCTCCAAAAGTACCTTCTCACCACGGTCCTGATGTGCAGACTGTAATGAAAGGCATCGATGTTACTACAATGGCATTGCTTGTTCCAACTACTCTAATGCACCAACACAACTTAATGGTGGAAATCAATAATGAAGTAAGTGTTGATGAAGTCATTGATGCACTTGAAAAACGTTCCAGAGTTATGGTAGTTGAAGCTGGAGCAGGATTGGACTCAACTGCAGCACTTATGGAATACGCTAAAGATTTAGGAAGAAGCAGAAACGATTTATATGAGATTCCAGTATGGAAAGAATCCATCAACGTAGTAGATAATGAATTGTTCTACATGCAAGCAGTACACCAAGAATCAGATGTAGTGCCTGAAAACGTAGATGCTATTCGTGCAATGTTAGAAATGGAATCTGATAATGAAAAATCCATCGCTAAAACCAATAAAGCTATGGGAATTTTCTAAATCAACAATTATTAATTAAATAGAATTTTTCTATTTAATTCCTTCTTTTTTTATCTTAATCAAATTTTTATATTATATCAAAATAAGTTTATAATTATTATTTTCATTAGTTTTAAATTCATATTTCCTATATTTTTATCATATTTTACTATTTATGGTGTTTTTATGAGAGATAAAGTTATTTTTGGTCCTGCTGGAAAACCTATAGACTTTAATGGAAAAGCACATGAGTCTCCAGAATTTTTAGGACCTTTAGGTTTATATGCATTTGAATATCAGTCTACCTATGGAGTTAGAATTGGCGAGGCATCTGCACTTAAGCTTAGGGAATCTGCAGAAGAAAATGGAGTTTTAATGTCTATGCATTGTCCATATTATGTAAATGTCTGTTCTAAAGAAGATGAAAAATTGAAAGTACAATAGACAGATTAATTCAATCTGCAAAAGTTGGGGAATTTATGGGTGCATATAGACTTGTATTCCATCCAGGATTTTATTCTGGCAGAAAACCTGAAACTTGCATGGACCTTGCTAAAAAAACTTATGCTAGACTTCTTGAAAGATGTGAAGAGGAAGGAATCGAAGATTTTACCTTTGCACCTGAGACAACAGGCAAACGCTCCCAATTGGGAAACATTGACGAAATCATTGAAATGTGTGCAAGTTTTGACCATTTTGAGCCTACAATTGATTTTGCTCATGTCCATGCAAGGGGAGGGGGAATCTTAAATAAAAAAGAGGATTACAATTGCATATTCTCAAAGCTTGAAGATAATTTGGATATTGATAGGCTTCATTGTCATTTCACTACAATTGAATATACTGATAAGGGTGAGAAAAAGCATCACACTTTAGCTGAAGATGATGAATACGGTCCACACATTAAAGATTTATTATTAAACTTGATTGAAAACGATTGGAAAGCCACAATCATTTGTGAAACACCTTTAATAGACCAGGATGCTTTAAGAATGAAACAACTTTATGATAGTTTAATTTAAGTTAATTTAATCAGATTAATTTAATTATTTGTTCTTTTATATTTATTAATAAGATTTGGATGGAAGTGATGTGATGCAGGTTATTTCTATTGAAAATTTCACTAAGGATTATGGGGATAATAAAGGTGTTTTTGATGTATCCCTTTCTATTGAACAAGGTGAGGTCTATGGTTATTTAGGTCCTAACGGGGCAGGAAAATCAACAACATTAAGGCATTTGATGGGCTTTAGCAAGCCGGATTTAGGTAATTTGTCCATAAGTGATTTAGACTGCTGGAAAGATAAGACAACCATTAAAAAAGATGTAGGTTACTTGCCTGGTGAGATTGCATTGCCTGATGACATGACCGGAATGGAATACTTAAAATTGATAGATAAGCTCAGAAAGACAAATGATTTGACTTATGCATATGAATTGATTGAATATTTTGAAATCGACACATCTGTGAAAATCAAAAGCATGAGTAAGGGAATGAAGCAGAAGATTGCAATTATTATGGCTTTCATGCATAATCCTCAAATATTGCTTTTAGACGAACCTACTAGTGGTCTTGACCCATTGATGCAAGAAAAGTTTATTAAATTGATTAAAAGTGAAAAGCAAAATGGTAAAACAATAATCCTGTCCTCACATATCTTTGAAGAAATTAGCAAATTGTGTGATAGAGTTGGGATCATTAGAAAAGGCAGATTAATAAAAGAAGTGGTTATGGATGATTTAAAGCATTCTGAAAACAAAACTTACAAAATTGAATTTAAAAATGAGGATGATTTCAATAGAATTAAGGGCCTATATCCTGATGCACAATTTGAAGCAAGAAAAAATCAAGCTCTGATTTCAATTGTGGATAGTGAAATCAATGATTTTATTTCAAATTTAGCTTCCTGTGATTTGCTCTTCCTTAAAGAGGAAAAACATACATTGGAGGAATATTTCATGAAATTCTATGAGGGGGATGAAAATGTTTAGCATTACATACTTTAACTATTTGGTCAAATCCAATTTCAAATTTTTAGTTGCCTTCACCCTTATACTTTGTGCTTTTTTAACTGTAATCTGTAATGTTTTCACACCTGAAACCATTAGTGGAATAAGCAACACTACTCAGGGAACAATAGCCTCTAACATTTTAACTGGAAATGGAACATTAGTTGGCTTCATGTCAAATTCATTCTATGCTCTCATGGCGATTGTCTTTCCAATGGTCTATTCAATCCTTGTTGCAAATAGGATGATAGCCCAAAAGGTAGATACTGGAAGCATGGCAAGTTTCCTATCCACACCTATGAGCAGATACAAACTTGCAATTACAAGTGCAGCATACTTGATTTTGTCTTTAGTGGTGATGTGGGCAGTTGCATCAATAGTGGGCATTGTTGCTGCCAACACTTTTCAGCCAGATGCATTGGATATTGATACATTTCTAATGCTTAATCTAGGTGTTTTCCTATACCATTTTGCTATAAGTTCTATAAGCTTTTGCGCTTCATGCATATTCAACACATCCAAGAACTCATTGATAATTGGTGGGGGATTGCCTCTTATGTTCTTTGTAATTAGCTTATTGATGAAAATTGATGATTCATTGGAGTTCCTTGAATATTTCACATTAAATACATTATTTGATCCTGCAAATATAGTGAATAATAGTGGGTATAGTCAGGAATTTATGATTATGGCTTTAATGGGGATAATATTATATATTATAGGAATTTTAGTCTTCCAAAGGAAGGATTTGCCATTATAGTCCATCATTTTTAGTCATGAAAATATTTAAATAATTGTAGGTATATATTAAGTAATCTAAACAGTTATTAAAAATTTTATTAGTTTCTTTTAAATTTTTTAATTTTTAATTT
>JAFRCZ010000138.1 GCA_017404125.1 Methanobrevibacter sp. | reverse complement strand
GATGTTTTGAAAAATTTAGGAGTCAAATCTGCTATGGTTGTTTATGGATTGGATGTGATGGATGAAATCTCAGCAAGTGACAAGACTGCAGTATGTGAGCTTAAGGATGGCAAGACAAGGACATATGAGCTTTCTCCAGAGGACTTTGGCATGACCATTTCATCTAAGGAAGACCTTGTTGGTGGCGATGCAAAGGAAAATGCAGAAATCACATTATCTATTTTAAATGGAGAAAAAGGTCCAAGAAGAAATGCAGTTCTATTGAATTCAGCTGCAGGATTGTATGTTGCAGGAAGAGTGGATTCATTGGAAGATGGAATCAGGTTAGCTGAAGAGGTCATTGACTCAGGCAAGGCATTGAATCAGCTTGAAAGATTCATTGAAGTTACAAATAGATAAATACCTTAGCTTACTAATAGATGATTATATGCTGGAAAAAATTGTTGCAAAGACTGAAGAGAGATTGGTTGAATCAAAAAGGAATAAGCCTTTAAGCCAACTCAAAGAGGAAGTATCAAAACTGGATATCAATGATGACTTCCCTTTTAAGGAAGCTTTGAAAGACCCTGAAATTGCCATCATTGCGGAAGTCAAGAAAGCTTCTCCTTCAAAAGGATTAATAGCTGAAGATTTTGATTACATTAAAATCGCAAAGGATTATGAGCAAGCAGGAGCATCTGCAATATCAGTTTTGACAGAACCATATTTTTTCAAAGGATCTAACGATTACCTTAAGGAAATTGCTGAAAATGTAGCTATTCCAATTTTAAGAAAAGACTTTACAATAGATGAATATATGATATGGGAAGCCAAGTCATTAGGGGCTTCAGCTATTCTTTTGATTGTTTCAATACTTGAGGATGTTCAATTGAAGAGATATTTGGATTTGGCTCATGATTTAGGTCTTTCTGCTATTGTTGAAACTCATGATGCAAATGAGATCAGAACTGCAATCGATGCAGGTGCAGAGATAATAGGTGTAAACAATAGGAATCTTGCTGATTTCACTGTTGATATTGAAAACAGCATAAACCTACGTAGAGTGGTTAGTGATGATATCATATTTATCTCAGAAAGTGGAATTAAAACTGCTGAAGATGTAAGGAGATTGAAGGAAAACAATGTCGATGCAGTCTTGATAGGTGAAACTTTAATGAGAAGTGATGATAAAAAGGCTATGATTGAGGAGTTGAAGAACGCTTAATTTTGGAGTTAAAGAATGGTTAAGCTTAAGATTTGTGGAATGAGAAGGTCTGAAGATATAGAAATGGCAAATAGACATAAGACAGATTACATTGGATTTGTTTTTGCTGAAAGTCCACGTAAAGTATCATTTGAGCAGGCTAAGGAATTGTCAGAGCTTTTGAGTGATGAGATTGTTCCTGTAGGGGTTTTTGTAAATGAGCATATGAAGCTTATTGTTGACTTATTCAGGGATGGAATAATCGAAATGGCTCAGCTTCATGGAGATGAAGATGAAAAGTATATAAGGAATCTAAAAGATAAATCAAT
>JAFRCZ010000137.1 GCA_017404125.1 Methanobrevibacter sp. | reverse complement strand
TACATTAAGACCAATCGTTGGAGATCGGCCTTTAAGTATTGACACATTGAATCCAAAGGAAATCGAAGCTGCCGTAAACCATGGAATTGATATGGTTTTAAGTTTAGATAATGGTAACTATAAGGAAATCTTGCCTTTATTAAAGGAAAAGAACGTTCCTGCAGTTATCTTGCCAACTAATTTTAGTGAAGGATACGTTCCTCACACTCCTGCAGATAGAGTAGCATCAATGCAAAAGCTTGTTGAAGCTTGTGATGGTCTTGAGGTTGTTTGTGACTTGATTCTTGATCCTGTAAACAGTGCAAGCCTTGTGGATTCAATCATTGCATTCCATGATTTTCATGAAGTTGACAAGAAACCAATGTTCTTTGGTATAGGAAATGTAATTGAGCTTATGGATACCGATTCTGTAGGTGCAAATGCAGTTCTTGCAGGTATTGCAATGGAGCTTGGCGCAAGCATACTCTTCACTCCGGAGGAAAGTGGTAAGACTCATGGTAGTGTAAGGGAATTGGCAATTGCATCTAAAATGATGTTTTTAGCTAAAAACAGACAATCCATTCCTAAGGATTTAGGTGTTGACCTTCTTGTATTCAAGGACAAGAAGAAAAGGTTTGACTTGAAGCAGGATGACAATGTTCCTATAGTCAAGCAGGATGCACCTATCAAGTTTGTAAGGGATAAGGCTGGAAGCTTTAAAATAAGAGTGGAACATGCAATAAGCGTTAAGGATTCTTATATTGTAGCAACCCACTTCAAGAAGACAAAGCCTACAATAAGCTTTGAAGGAAAAAAAGCCAGTGAAATCTATGAAGAGATTATTGAAAAGGGCCTTGTAACCAGATTGGACCATGCAGCATATCTTGGTAAAGAGCTTGAAAAGGCAGAGATTGCAATGCTCACTGGAAAAGAGTATGTTCAAGACTTTGACTTATTTAAAGATCCTGAAGAGTTTATCAAGCAAAATTAGTTTATTTTTTTTTAATTTCTAAAATTAAATATAAAATTAGTATTGATTTTTAGGAGGCATAGAAATACCTCCCTATTTTTCTTATTTTACAACAATTTCTAAAGCATGTAATAAACAGCGATTATACTAGGTATCGCAAGAATTATTGTATTACGAATCATTAGGAAACGACGTATTTTCCATTCTTTTTCTGTTAATTCTTTCATTTTTGGAATTTTCAATACACTTAAAATAATTGTTGCTGCGAGGAAAATGAAATAAGCGTTTATTATAAAGAGATAACCTGCTCCAAGGAGCATGTCCCATCTTCCGTTTGCAATGGAATATCCGCAGGTACATAATGGAGGCATCAATGCGGTTGCGATTGCTACACCAGGGATAACGGTGTTTGTTTTATCCATTCTTGTTTGTCCAATGATTCCTGCAAGACCACCGAAGAATGCAATAAGCACATCATAGAAACTTGGGGATGTTCTAGCAAGCAATTCTACAGTTGGCTCTTTTACTGGGGAGAGTAAAAAATAGATTGTCGCTGCTGCAACACTGATTGCAATCTGCATTCCAAAACCGATTGTATGGTTTCTCATCACTCCAAGATCATTGGATACGCTTCCATATGCTGTAGCAAGGATGCTTCCCATAATAGGGGAAATCAACATTGCACCGATGATCACTGCAGTGGAACTCATATTAAGCCCTACAGATGCGATTACCATTGCACATACCAATACGCATAAATTGGTTCCAGTAATCACTCCACCATCCAAGAGACGTGAACGGATCTCTTCATGTGGTGCGGAATCTTCTTTCAATGAGAATGCTTTTCTTAAATGTTCCTTTATTGACTCATTTTCTTCTTTTAAATTCATTTTATCCGTTTCCTCTTAAAAAAATTTTTTCATATAATTATTTGGCATTAATCTTAATTAAATTAATTGTTTCATGCATTTTCATTTTCATGAAATTCTTTCACAATTTCATGTAAATATTATTTGTCTTTATTATAGTTATTTTTCGATTTAAGAGTATTTTAGTGGTATTTTCATGATCTTGATGACATGAACCATCATGATAAATGCTACAAGTAGGAACAATGCTCCAGCAATGAAAATAGACATTATTCCAAATCCATCCACTAAAAATCCGCCTATAGCTATTCCTAAAGCTATTCCGCCATTTAGGATGCTTAAGAATATTCCGTTTGCAAGTTCTGGACTATCTGGAATGACGGAAGCTTCAATGTATTGTATAAGATTGTATCCCATTCCATCAAGCACACCAAATATTAAAATCAATATGATAACTGGAATCAAGTAGTTTGCAAATAGATAAAGAAGCACAAACACTCCTCCACACACCAATTGGAAAATTATAAGTGTTGCCTTATCTTTTTTAGCTATTAGCTTTCCACCTAACCAAGTGCCTAATATTGAAAACAATCCATAGATAAATAGGAATATACTTAACTTATAGGTATAGACATGGCTCACTACCTGTAAAAATAATGGCTGGTAATTGTAGACTATGCTTGCGCCTATAGGCATCATGATTATTCCAACAGTTGCAAGAATGAATTCCTTTGACTTAAGAGATGAAAATGGCATTTCATAACTTTTTGCCTTACCCTCAATTCTTGGGAAGAATATGATAATCAGAATTAAGGTCAAGAGATTTATTAGAAAGATCCAAGTCATAGCAACTTGATAGCCGAATATTGTACCAAATCCTGTTGTTATAGGCAATCCTATAATGCTTCCAACTGATATTCCGAGAAGTATTCTTGTAATGTAATCCTGCTCCTGGCCTTTTGGAGCAATCTCCTCACATACAGTGAGGGCTATTGAAATGAATGCAGGATAGAACACTGCAGACAATATTCTAAAAAAAGATGCAATGTAAATGCTTTTTGTGAATATGATTACGATATTTGAAATTGCAAATACTGTTAAAATGCTTATGAAAGTTCTTTTTCTCTCGAATTTTGAAAATAAAACAGGTATGAACAATCCACAGATAGCTATTGTAAATGTGAATGAGCTAACATAAAGCCCTGAAATAGCTATTGATGTATTGAAATACTCAGCTATTTGGGAAATGATTCCAACAATGCTTAATGGAGTGTTTATTCCAAGTGTTGAAATCATTAGAATGTATAGGAGTATTTTAGGATTTGTTTTCATAGTTTATTTTCCTTGTAAAAATCAGTTAATGTAGTATTATTTATAACAAGTGTTATATAAATTTAATATTTTATATGTACATGGTACAAATGCAAACTCCTCCGAATAGGAGGATTAAAACAAAGAACCATGCAGCTATTTTTTTCATTTTCATAGTATCACATGAGGAATATTGCAATCTTAATGATTTTTATTGCTTTTTATTAGTTTTAACATTATAAAACAATAAATTATTTA
>JAFRCZ010000136.1 GCA_017404125.1 Methanobrevibacter sp. | reverse complement strand
TTAAAAAAACAGATTTATTAAAAAAATTAATGTGTGATTTTATGTCTGAAAGTGAAATGAAAGCAAGAGCAGAAAAAATAGTGGATGAAAAAATTGGTTTTTACCATCATTTGTACAGTTATATTGTTGTCAACGTAATTTTAGCTATTATCAATATTCTTTTCTCACCAAATCACTGGTGGTTTATGTGGGTTTCCTTTTTCTGGGGAATCGGTTTAGTAACCCATTTTGTCAAAACCCATATTTTCATTGAAAAATTTGATGCAAAATACAGAGACAGCATGATTGAAAAGGAAATGGAAAAGATGAGAAAATAACTCCATTTCTTTTAAACTTTAATATTTTAAGTATCAAATATAAAAATATATTATTGAAATTATTAATAAAATTTTTAAAATTTATGGATAGATTTTATGAAAGTTGATTTATTTATTTCAAGAGATATTGAAGAGCCTTATGCTGAAATTCATTCAGATTCCCTAACTCCAAATATTCAAAAAGCTATGGATCTTTTGGAGACTGATGGGATAATAAGCGGGGATGATGAAAGCAATTCAATTTTAGCAGTGAAAAAAGGACAGGACATTGTTCTTCTGGATTTTGAAGATATCTATATGATTAGGGTTGAAGACAAGCAAACAAAAGTCTTCACAGAGAATAAAGATTATTTGGTTAAAAAGCCTCTCTATCAGATTGAAGAGAATTTGGACTCTAATTTTGTAAGGGTTTCAAAAGCTACAATTGTTAATTTGAGAAAGATAAAAAGAGTGGCTCCTTCCTTAAAGGGAATGATGTTCATTGAGCTTAAAAATGGTTTAAAGGATAATATCTCAAGAAAATATTTGGCTGATTTTAAAAATGCTTTAGACTTATGATTATTGTTAATATGTATTTGTAAAGGTGGTTATATGAAATTTGATTTAATTGAAAGGTTATCAATGGGAGCATTTGTAGGATGCTTTGTTGTAATGCTTGTTATGGTTTTAGGATCCAGTGCGGTAGGTCCTCAAAATGTATCATTCAGTGGTACAGAAATAATAAATGCATTCTTAGGTTCTATTGTAGTTGGATGGGCATTCGCTTTAAGCGGATTAATCTATGAAAAAGAAGAGATTGCATTCCCTCTTCAAGTAATATTCCAAATGGTGATTGGTTTAGGTGTTCTATTTGCTGTGGCAATTTACTTGAAATGGATGCCAATCAGTTTAGGCATCGGTCCGATTATTACTTGGATTGTAATAGCTATTGTCTTTGCAGCAGTATTCTGGGTAGGATTTTATGTCTATTACACTCTTCAAGCAAGGGATATAAATAAAAAATTGGAATTATCTGATAAATAGATAATTCCCAAATAATCTTTTTAAAACTTTTCTTTTTTTATTTTAGAATACATTATTTTTTATTTTTTCAACTTTTTTATTTTAATTTTAAATTCTTTTAAGATTCTATTTTTTAGTTACACCAGTTAATGTCCCATCAACTAGTGCATCAACGTCAACCTTATCTAGCCATCCTGCTTTAGTAAACATGTCCATGTATCCAACACCAATGATTTTTCCGTCTTCCTTTAAGATTTCTGCAATGGTTTCATTAACATCATCCACATCCACATTGGCTTTAGGCATGGTAAGCCCACCTAATAAGACAACTGCATCTGATTCATGAGGGTCTGACACTTCTTCATTAAGCTGCATGCCGAATGGCTTGAATTCAAACTTATGGCAAGTATCAATATCAGTGGAACTGATAAAATGCACTTCTTTATTTCTTATGGCGTATGAAAATAAAGCCGCAAATGGTGTGCAAACACCTGGAGTGCCTAGGAAAGTAACTTTGTCCACATCTCCAACAGCTTCTTTAAATGCAACAATATTTCCGTTCAATCCTTTAAATTCGCTAATGACTTCCATTTAAACACATCCTAATTTTTTTATTTGAAATATTTCAGTTAATTTATCATATGTTTTAATGATTTAATATTTTTTCTATAATTTTTTTTAAATAAAAATAAATAAAACTTATTTTAAATTTATTAATAATGAAAACTATAGCAAATGGACTAATTCTAAAAGGCATTGATTTAAATCCTGTAAGGGAAAACATTGTCATAGATGATGAAAACAAGATTATAGAAATCTCTAAAGATGCTAAAGAAGGAGAAATCATCGATGCATCAAATAAGATAGTTTGTCCTAGGTTTATTAATGCACATACTCATATTGGAGATTCCATCATTAAGGATGAAGGGGATGGACTAAGCTTAGATGAAGTTGTAAAGCCTCCACATGGAATAAAGCATATTGCATTGGAATCAGCTAGTGATGATGAGCTTGTAGAAGCCATGAGAGAGTCAATGTGGGATATGCATAATCTTGGAATAAGTCATTTCATTGATTATCGTGAAGGTGGCCTTGAAGGAGTCAAGCTTCTTAAGGAAGCTGCGGAAGGCATTCCAATCACTCCAATCATCCTTGGAAGGGACAGTTCTTTCTATGGTGAAGATGCTGATTATCATCAAGTTAAAATAGCTATTAGAAAGCTTTTGAAGCATGCTGATGGTATTGGATTAAGCGGCTTTGGTGAAATAGATACAACTGTGGCAGAGATAATCTGTGAAAAATGTGAAAAGGCTGGAAAGATTTCTTCAATCCATGTAGCTGAAAGTGAAGGCAACCAGTTTTCATCACTTGAAAAAACTAATAAGACAGAACCTCAAAGGGCTTTTGATGCAGGATTCAATCAGGTTGTACATATGACCAATCCAAAAAATGATGATATTGATTTGCTTGCCAAGTCCAAGTCTTCTCTTACTGTCTGTCCACGTTCAAATGGTGCATTAAGCGTTGGAATCATTCCACTTTTTGACATCTTGAAAACAGGTGTCAAGCCTTTGATAGGCAGTGATAATATAATGATAAATAGGCCTAATCTATTTAGAGAAATGGAGTTTACATTGAAAATAATGAAGGGATTCTCTAAGGATTACATAGCTCCTATTGAAATATTGAAAATGGCAACCACTAATGTATGTGTAGCGGATTCATTAAGTGAAAAAATCAATAAATCATATATTGAAGAAGGCCAAAATTGTGAATTAATGATCTTGAATCAAAAATCAAGCAATCCATATCTCAGTATAATTAACAGAACTGAAGTTAATGATATTGTAAATCTTTTTTAACTTAAGTAAATGATATTGTAAATCTTTTTTCATTGTATTTTTGCACATTTTTAATAATATTTTTTTCAATATTTTCTATTTTTTATAAAAAATTATTTGATAATTCATTAAATTCCCATTTTATGATAATTTTTTCACTAATTATACTAAAATTATTTAAATGATAAACGATATATTAACAAATGTATAATAAGAATACTACTTTTTGTTAAAAACTTATAACAAAAATATTTTTAGTATGTGATAATTTCGGTGTGAAATTCAAGAAAAATAAAATTAATTTTAAATTATCACAATACTCTTAATTTTAATCTTATTTAAAAATTTACTATGGTGTTACGTATGAAAGTAAAAGATGTAGCGTCTACAGATGTTATTCATGTAACAGTTCCAGGAAGCAGAGAAGATGCTTTAAGAATCATGAAAAAAGAGGATGTATCTGTAGTGCCTGTTATTAAAAATGATACTAACAAATTGGTTGGGATATTGACTCGTTCTGATATGATCACCAATCCTGATGAAGAGCAAATTGCTATGTTAATGACTAGAGATTTAATTACAGCAAAAATGGATGATGACTTAAAAACCGTTGCAGAAAAAATGGTGGAAAACAACATTAGAAGAATACCTGTTGTAAACGATGAAGACGAATTGGTAGGTATTGTAACTTCTTTTGACATTGTAGCTTTAGCTATTGCAGATATGGGAATCAAGGACCCTGTAGAAGATTACATGATTACAACCATTCCTGCAACATGGGATGAAACTCCATTGAATGTTGCATTTGAAGTAATGAAATTCTTTGGCTTGAAATCAGTGATTGGATTAAACTCCAACAACAGAATGACTGGTATCTTAACTGAAACTGACTTCATTGCAGAAAGTGAAATCATATCTGAAAGAACTGAACACAGCTCTTCTGTAGGTACTGAAGGTGACAAATGGTCTTGGGACAGCACTTCAGTTTTATACATTGAGAAAAACCATCTCAAATTCACTGATAAAGTGTTCAAAGATGTTGCAATCAAAGATGTTGTAACTGCAAATACCAAAACCAAAGTCTCTGTATGTGCTGAAAAAATGAGATCTCTCGATGTAGAACAATTACCTGTTTTAGGAATCGAAGGAGAGCTTGTTGGGCTTGTCAGAGCTAGTGATTTAATTAAAACTTTACTCTAGTTTTAATTATTTCCTTTTCTTTTTTTATTAAGTTTATTTAAATTATTTTTCATTTTTTTTAAAAAACATATTTTAAATATTTGTTTCATATATTAAAAACTTTTTAGTGAGATAAAATGTCATCTGAGCATAT
>JAFRCZ010000135.1 GCA_017404125.1 Methanobrevibacter sp. | reverse complement strand
TCATAATTATTCAAGTGATAAAATGAAATCAATGACAAACGTTGACATTTACACAATATGTCAGGAATTAAACGATTTACTTGTTGGTGCAAGAGTGGATAAATCATTCCAGCCTACTAAAGACACTATAGTAATAAGGTTCCATAAGGCAGGTACTGGAAGATTGGATCTTGTAATACAGGCTGGAAAAAGAATGCATTTGAGCCAATATCCATTAACAAATACTCACAATACACCGAGGTTTCCAATGATTCTGAGAAAAAGGGTAAAGGTTGAAAATGTCGTAAGCATAAATCAGCACTATTTTGATAGAGTTGCAGAAATCAAAATGCAGAAAGAGGAAACCTATACCCTTATAGTGGAATTATTTGCGAAAGGAAATATCATATTGCTAAATGAATCTAATGAAATCATTCAGCCTCTTAAAAGGAAGCAATGGAGCGATAGGGACATAAGCTCCAAAAAAGAATATATTTTCCCACAGGAAAATGGGATAAATCCAATCACATTAACAATTGAAGAATTCAAAGAGATTGTGGCCGGAGGAGAAGATGAAGAGATTGTTAGGGTTTTAGCTAAAAATGGTCTGGGAAGCCTATATGCTGAAGAGATTATGCTAAATACTGAAATCAACAAAAAGACCCATTGCTCTGATTTAAGTGGAGAAGACATATTAACTATTTTCAACGCTTTAAAAACTCTTTTTGAACCTTTGGAGAAAAAGGAATTTAGTCCGATGATTGTAAACAATGAAAAAGAAATTGAAAAACTGCAATTGGAAAATCCTGATAAGAAATATAAGGCTAAAGAGGATGTTGTTTCAATCAATTTAACACAATATGAAGGGTTTGAAAGGGAAGAGTTTGACTCATTCAATGAAGCATGCGATGAGTTCTACTCATCTAAAGTGAAAAATGAAATAACAGACATTCAGGAAGCTGCATGGAATAAGAAGGTATCCAAGTTTTCAAAAAGGCTTGAAAAGCAGGAAGAGACACTCCATAACTTTGAAAGGACAATTGAAGATTCCCAAAGGAAAGGAGAATTATTGTTTACAAATTATGTTCAGGTGGAAAACATCTTAAATGTCATTAAAGGCGCAAGGGAAAAGGACTATGGATGGAAAGAGATAGGAAAAACCCTAAAGGATGCTAAAAAGTCTGGAATGGCTGATGCACAGATTTTTGAATCCATGGATCCGCTCGGAAACATCACATTGAAAATAGATGATGTGAGCATTGCACTTGATAGTAAGAAATCCATACCTGACAACGCTGAAGTTTACTATGAAAAGGCTAAAAAAGCTAAGCGAAAAATCAAAGGTGCTTTGATAGCTATTGAAAACACCAAAAGGCAACTTGCTGATATGGAAGCAAAAAAAGAGAAGGCAATGTCAAATATCATGATCCCACAAAAAAGAGTTAAAAAGAATCTTAAATGGTATGAAAAGTTAAGATGGTTTGTATCAAGCGAAGGAATTTTGGTTGTCTGCGGTAGAGATGCAGGTACAAATGAATCCGTTGTAAAGAAATATTTAGAACAAAATGATATTTATTTGCATGCGGATATACATGGTGCTCCGTCAGTTGTTGCAAAAGTTCCATCCGATTCATTAAATGACAATTTGCTTAAAGAATTAGGGGAGTTTTCAGCTTCCTTTTCAAGTGCTTGGTCGAAAAACTTCACATCTCAAGATGTCTATTGGGTGGAGCCAGACCAAGTTTCAAAAACCCCCGTTTCAGGAGAATTTGTGCCAAAAGGCGCATTTATCATTCGTGGACATAGAAACTATATTAGGGGAGCAAAGCTTGAAATATCCATTGGCCTTGTTGACTATGATGGTGAAAAGAGAATCATGGCTGGACCAACAGATGCCATGAAAAATCATACCAATAAATTTGTAACCATAAAGCCAGGCTATACCAAAAAGGAAAAAATAGCTAAAGAGATATTGTCTAGAATCAATGAGGATGACATACTAAGTCTAGATGATGTAGTTAGAGTATTGCCTAGTGGAAAATGTGATTTTGTATAAATCCATTTTCTAATTCTTTTTTTATAAAAATAGTTAAAAAAATAAAAAAATAAAATTTATGAATTTTATTCTTCTTTTTCGAAATCAGGTTTGTAATATTCCAATGGATTCATGACAACAACTTCAACTTTAGGATGAAGCTGACTAACAAAATTAGAGAATATTGCAGTATCCTGTTCAATTACAGGGAAAGTATTGTAATGCATTGGAATGACAACTTTTGGAGCTATCCACATAGCAGCTAAAGCTCCTTCAAACGGACCCATAGTGAATTTGTCTCCAATTGGAACCATTGCAATATCAGGCTTATAGATTTTTCCAATGACATTCTCCATATCAGAGAATAATCCAGTGTCTCCTGCATGGAATACCTTTGTACCATCTTCAAAAGTGAATAGGAAACTTCCAGGATCTCCTGCAGGACGGATTTCATCAGTAAAGTCAATGGAAGATGAATGTTTTGCATCAAGCATAGTTATTTTAATTCCTTGGATAAAAACAGACCCCCCAGTATTCATGCTTACACAGTCAAAGCCTTGTTCCCCTAGGAATAAAGAAATCTCATGGTTTGCAACAAGAGTTGCATTTGTATTGTTAGCTATTTCCATTGCATCTCCAAAATGGTCAGAGTGACCATGAGTTATGCAGATAATGTTTGCATCGAATTCCTCAACAGGAAGAGGACATGCAGGATTATTGCTGATAAATGGATCTACCAATATTTTTACTCCTTCATCACTGATCAATTCAAATGCAGAATGACCTAACCATCTAATTTCCATAATTTCACCTTTTTAAGTAATTTTAATTATTATTATTTTCAATAAGCGCATTAATATTTAAATCATTAGCTAATTTCCATGAGGATTCGAATAGCTGTTTAATGTTTTCAACTGATTCCTCATCATCATAGACAGCACCATATTCAAAGTCATCTTCATCTATGCTGTTGGATATTAACAATGCATGGGATGTATCTCCAATTAAGTTGAATGAATCAACAGAAGCCAAAGTCTTTATTTCAACTCCTTTTTTAATAAGGGAACTTAATAAAAGAACATATGAAATATCTTCCAAATCAAATTCTTCTATGATGACTCTTGATTTGATTTTTGAAAGACTGGACAGGAATCTGTCACCCATATCCTTAATGGTTGGAGCTTCCAATAAGATTTCTTCTTTGGAATGATTTGCAACCTCTTCAAAAGCTTCCTGGGAAGTTAAAATTCCTTTTTCGCAAATTACATAACTGTTCAATAATTTTGGAATAGGAATTGATTCAGGATCATTAGGGTCTATTGTAATGATTTCATCAGGAGAATCTATAACTTCAACAATAGGTGCAGCAACAATTTCATCTTGTGGATTTGATATTTGACCTTTTGGAACAGGTCTAGGAATCTCTTCAACTTCTGCACTTGGCTTAGGAATCTCTACAAATTTTTCAATTGGCTTAGGAATCTCTTCAACCTTAGCTTTAGGTTTTGGAGAAGCAAGAGTTTCAACCTTTTTATGTGGTCTAGATAAGTTTGCATGAGCATCTTTTTTGGAAGCTATTGGGTTTGTAGATGCAATGGATGTTGGCCTTGGTAAGCTTTCAACATCTACACCTATTTCAGGAGCGATAAAATCAATATCTTCTTTTATTTCTGAATCTTCTCCTTCTTCATCCCCTGGCAAATCATCGATTTCTTGATAGTCTTCATAAGTTATGCCATGTTCCTCTCTGTAACCTTCATCTGCATAAATAGGAGTTATGAAGTCTTCTTCAGTATTCTCATCATAGATTACATTATTGTAAAGGGTATTTTCAGATTGGGATAAATTATAAATCGGTTCTTCTTGTGGCTCTAAATCTATCTCATCAATAGGCAATATGATTTCCTCATCAATGGTTTTAGGCATTAAGCTGTAACTTTCATCAGACACTTCATTATCATAAACGGTTTCAGCTTCGCCAACGCTAGCCAAAGCTTTTGAAATCTCACTGGACCTTTTGGGAGCATCAGCCAAATTAATTGTTTCAGATTTCCTTTTTGGTCTGCGAGTAACTTTCATAGGCTTTTCATAATTTGGAGTAAAGTAAACAGTATCAGGATTGGATTCTTCCTGATTCTCTTCCAAATAACCATAGCTTCTTTTCTTAGGCTTGTTAGACTTTCTTATGGAAGGCAATTTAAATTTAGGCTTTTCCTCCTTTACTGGTTTGGTTTTAAGGACTTGTTTTGATTGGTCGATTGGCAAGTCAAATTTTGGTTTAGGTTCTTTTGGGGCATTATTATTTAAGAACTCATCAAGAGTTGTGGAAGAGGAATCTAAATCTTCATCAGCATAATCATGAGTTTTTAAGATTGATTTTGATGGGGATTTGGAACTGCCGTCTAATTTAGCATTAACTAAATCCTCAACTTCCTTAGCGCTTTCCACTACACGGGATAAAGTATCATTTTTAGATCTTTGATTCAATCCATTACGTCTTGAACGTCTATTTAAGCTTCTTGAATCTAAAATTCTCATAATGAATGCAGGAAGTAATTTGTATAAACCGAATATGGTGATTAAAACACCTATAATGAGAATTAAATCTATCAAACGATAAACAATACTCCCATAAACAAGAACTAAACCTATAACTGTTAATAGAATACCAGTAAATATATCTAACGAATCTGCCACTGAACCCACCTAAAAAATATCAAATATTCATTAAATTAATTATTTTTAAGTTTTAATTAAATTTCTTAAATCCAATCTTGATTTAAATAGATTAAAATTCTTAATATTTTAAATGATTTCAAAAAATTATTTAAAATCCTAAAATTTCATTTAATTTATGATAAAATTTTAAAATATAGTGAATCTAAGCATATAATTAAAAAATTAACCATAATTAATATTTATTTATAACCTTAATCATTTATATAATTTTGTTTTTAATAATTGAAAAAATGCATAAAAATTAGTAAAAAATCTAAAAATTAATAAAAAATCTATTAAAATAAAAAATTAAGAATTAAAAATCGGATTTGAGAAATAATAAAAATTTTTAAATTGATTTCATTTTTAAAATTGAAAAATTAAGTAAAAAAATGACTTGAAATTATAAAATTCAAAAAGGATTAAAATATCTTAAAAGGAGTAAAAAATCAAATATAATTGTTAAATTTATGTTAAACAACTAAATTATATTTTAATTGGAATATTAACCTTAAATTATTATTTAAATAAGAAAAAAAGCCAATATTTAAATAATAAGTCATTAAAATTTACAAACAATGAGGTGAAACAATGATTTTTGAAAAAAATAAAAGTAAAAATAGAACTGGAAAATAATTGGAAACATAAAGAGAAATCTTAAAGCCGTTTCAAAAGACAACTCAGGTCAAGGAGCTGCAGAGTATATTCTGCTCTTTGGAGGAGTGATTGTAATAGCTTTGGCAGGATTATTGATTTACAGATCTTACTTCAGCAACAATGCTAGCGGATTGAATGCAACACAGGACATCAGTTCCATTAGAAATAATGTAAGCATTTATTAGATTTTTCAAGATGGTCAAAGACAATGAAAAAGTCAAAAATTATGCACAAGATGGAATGTCTCAAATCAGATACTTGTGGTCAAACAAGTGTTGAAGTAATATTATTGATAGGTTCCATCCTAGTTATTTCTATAATATGTGGAACTTACATATATAAAATCAATACAGAAATAAATGATTACTTTAATCAAACACTTGCTAAAGGAAGAC
>JAFRCZ010000134.1 GCA_017404125.1 Methanobrevibacter sp. | reverse complement strand
AGAAGTGATTCAAGGAATAAAGGATGGACACTACACCGGAGGAAGCGCAACCACAATCGAACGGGATGACGCTGAAAAACTAAGGAAAATCCTGAACACTCATGTACCAGCATCAACCAAATCCAAGATAAAAAGGATAAAATGTTTTCTTTAATAATAATTATAATTAATTGCCATTATCCAGCATTATTTTTACTATTTTTCGCATATTAATTATTTTTCAAATGCTCTTACATAAAAATAGTATATTTAATTAATGAATAAATATAATTATTAATTATTCATATAAATTAGTTTTGGTTCTCATTTTAAATCAAAATTTAACATAGTAAGTTAAAGTTTTTAGTTCATTTGATGAAAAATTATTTAGTTTAGAGGTAAGAATGTTAAATATTAATCGTAATGATAGATGTTATTGTGGGAGTGGAAAAAAATATAAAAATTGTTGTTTTATAAGAGATAATTACAATAATAATCTCCCCCAAGATGCTTTAGACAAACTAAAGAGTGAATTTTTGAAATATAATCAAAGTGATTTATTAAAAAAGATTTCAGCATTACAGTTATGTTCTGAGAATCATTCACAGTACATTCGTTTAGAGACTGCATCGAGGATTGCAAGTTCTTGTAATGGCAATGAATCTAAAGAAATATCAATTAATCAATTGAAAAATTTATTTTTAAAATATCTTCCTTATGGGGGACCAATAGGAATTCAAGAAGATCCCATAAATTATTTGTTTACTTATAATATCCAGTTCGATGGAGGAAATTATGTTACTTTTTCTGGGCGTTGTTCTTCAGAAAGTTTTATTTTACAAAATATTTTAAATGTAATATTCTTTGAAGAAGAATTTTCAGATGATTTTAAAAATTTTATTAGAATAATCTCTTTAGCAATATTAAAGTTATCAGATGAAATTGCTTCAGCGAATAATATTTCAAGATATGAAATTTCTGAAGATAGATGGCATAAAGATGTTGTTTTTCCTAAAGAGGAAAAATTGAATGTTCTTAAGAATAGTGTATCTTTTTCTAAAGATAAAATTAATCAAATATATAAGACTTATGGTTTAGATTTTAGAATTCTAGATTTCTTTTGTTTGGATTTTAATGAAAGTTCATTTGAAAATATAAATGTTGACTTAAATCCTTTATTTGTAAAACCTATTATAAAAATTGATGATGATTATATTGTATCTATTCCTTCTGCATTAGTATATTCTTTGAAATATTTAATTTTATCATCTTTAGATACATATAATTATAAAGAATTGTTTATAGAAAAATATCAATCTTATTCATTATATAAAATTGAAAAATCTTTTAAAAAATTCTTATTCAAAGATTATGAATATGAATTTCCAAATATATCGCCTAATTTACCAATTGGGGAAAAACTATTTTATTTTGACACTGATAAGTTAGCCTATGTAATTTTAGTCAATGATTCATTAGAAAACTATGAACAAAACCATCCATTTAGTTTTAGAAGCTATAAATCAGATTATTTGAGTGATAGAATATGTTTAATAGAAAATGATTTATTAGAATTAAATGGTATAAATGAGGTTTTTGTATTAATAATTGTTAGTAGTTGTGGCAATTTAAATGATTTTTATATTAAAAAACTTCCTCAGGATACTATTTTTTTAACTTTAGAATTAGAAGAGTTATGTTTATTAGCAAGCAGTGATGATTATGATGATTTAACTTTATGGAAATTTGCAAAATTATTAAAAGATTATAAGTTTTCACAGTCAGATTCTTTTTTAGACCTATTTTCACTTTATGAATCAAGGAATAATTCATTTTATTTATCTGATGATGGGAAATTTGATTTTCATTTTTTGACAACTGATTTAAATAAAAAGTTTAAGATTAAAACAATATGTAATCTAGATAGACATTGTGAAGTATTTAATTCAACATTTGTACCAGTGTATAGAGAAAATATGGATGAAGATATTTATATTTCAGAGAATAATTTTTATCATTTGGTTAAAAATTATTCTATTCCTATTTGGGTTTTTCCAAAAAGAGTTGATTATTATTATGGAGATAAAGTATCAAATATTCTCATAGTATTTATCAAAGCCATATCTTACTGGTTAAATCAATTTTCAGCCGATTTAAATCAGGATTTAAGAGTTTTAAATTTGAAATCAATTAATATTATTATTAATTTGGAAGATATTCCAAAAAATTTTGATAGAGAGGAGATGATAATTGATTGTGAAAGTTTATTTAATTATCAATTTGAAAAAAATAATATTAACATAATTTTATCAAATGAGATTTTAAAGTTATATGCTAATGAAAATAATGAATTAGATAGATTTTTAATGAAAAATATTTTAAGAGTATTCGGATTATTTTTAGAAGAAAACGGTTTTAAAAATACTTTATCTGATAAAAGATGTAAATTAATATTAAATAAATATGCTCCTTTAGGTCTAAAGAAAAATATTTTGCTATTTGAAGAAAATTTTTTAATGGGTGATCTCCCACTTTATAGGGGCTTGCAAGAGCATGATGTTCAATGCGTATATGATAATTTGGGTGAAAATTTTATTGAAGAGTATGGATATGAAATATTATCAAAAGAAGAAACACGGAATTTATCTCATGAGATTGTAGATTACTATTTAGCTTGTATAAGAAGTTTTATATCTAATTTTAGTTGGGTTTCTTTAATAACAAAATTAATTCTAAATTATGAATCTTTGTTATTAGAAAGACAATTGAATGATATTAAATTGTATCCTTATTTAAAATGTTATTCCGATTTAGAAAATTTTATTTTATCAAAAAATCAAGAAAATTATGAGTTAAATAGGACTGCAGTTCCATTAAGACTTCTTATTGAAATTATTGCTGCTGAGCAAGATAATTTTGGAATTAAAGAAATTAGTTATGATGAATTAGATAAGTTGATGGCACTATCATTTAATCTTATCCAATGGTCATTTTATAGCGACTTTGTTGATTCTGATTATGTGGATGTAAATTTTCAAATTTTAAAATCCGGCAGAATTGGTGTTAAAAGTAACATCTCTGATTTTAATGATTTATTTTTATTTTCTAGAACTTTAGAATTAATTGATAATAGCAGGTATCATTTTAGAATAACTGATAAAAGCATAGTTGATGAAGATGAAATTAATTTGAATTCTGTATTTAATGAAGAATTTGGATTAAGTTTCATTGATTTTGTAGATTTTATTTCTGAATTGGTAAATTTTGGGTTGAAACAAAATAAAAATCTTGTTAAAATTTATAAAAAAGATTTGATTAAATTTTTATCAGAGGGGTTAAGTTGGGAAAATGAAAAATCAGAAAGGGTGATTGATGTTTTTTCTCTTAAAAATAGAGATGCTTGGGAAAAGCCACCTATTGGGTTTAATAAAGAGGATATTATGCCATGGCATAATAAAAGAAGATTATCTTATTTATTAAAACCGTTAATTATTGAAAAAAATGATTCTAATTCCATTTATTATGGAGTAAAAAATATAAAATCCACATATGACTATTTAATTTATTTAATGATATATGGTTTATATAAGGTTGATGAAAATTCATCTTCTGCATTAAAGAGTTTTATAGGGAGAATGCAAAATATGCGAGGTGAAGAATTTAATAAAAATGTTTCAATTTGGATAAAAGATAATACTCCATTGGTAGTTTATGAAAATGTCCCAATTAAAGATGAGGATAAAGATTATGGGGATGTGGATGTTTTAGCCATAGATTTTGATAGAAAGAAAATTTTTTCTATTGAATGCAAGTCTTTGTATTATGTTAGCAATCCTCGTGATATTTTAAATGAAGTTGAAAGATTTATTGGTGGTGATAACTCTTGGATGGAAAAGCATAGAAATAGAGAAAAATACTTAAAAAATAATTTAAATGATTTAGAAAAGAAATTAAATCTATGTTTAACTGATTTTAATATTTTTTCCTTTTTCATTGTACCGCATGAAATTCCCTCTCCATATATTTTAAAATTACCAATTGAGATTGTCACATTTTCTGATTTAAAAAAGAATTGGAGAAAATTATTCAATATAAATTAATTTAATATTTTAAGTTATTTTTTTTTAAAACTACATGAAATGTGAGGTATAACATGCAAAATAGTTCAAATAATATTCCAATTTTAGATTTTTTATTTAAACAAAAAGAATTTCTAAATTGGAAATTTGAAGAAATGGAATATTTGTTAAATAATTCTAAAATTTTTGATATTAATATAAAAATTTCTGATATACTTACTATGACTTTTAGAGATAAATTTGATTTATTTCCTTTTGAATTAAATGATTCATATGTATTTAATATGGATCAAAATGGAGTATTATTTCGTTATGAAAATTTAACATTTATATTTAAAAATTTTTATATTGTAGAAGAAGAGCGCCCTAGCAATATTAAAAAAGCAAGATTTTCAGAATTAATCATAAGAACAGAATTAATAAATCCTGATTCAAAAATAAGAATTTGGGAGTTGATTGATGAGAAATATCTTGTATTTGATGAACCTATATTGCTTGAAAATGAGGATATTGGTTTTTTTTATACTGGTGCAGTTGAGGATGATGAAACAAAAAAAATTTATAATGCATATTCTTATTTTTATTATGAGTGCCAATATAATAAAATTAACGGCTGGGAAAAAGTTATTTGGAATTATTATTTAATGTTACGTTTTTTTGCTGGAAAACTTTTATTTCCTCAAACTCAATTAATTTTGGATGATTTAGAAAATTATGAGATTAGAATAAGAGGTTTCAAACATTTTGGCAAAGCTACATCTATATTCTATAAACCTTCTACTTGTTTCTATGAATTCATAAATTTTTCTTATGAAAATTTTATTACTAATCCTGAAAGTTATAATTTATTGTTTACTTACTGGATTAATTATCATTTAGATAACTTTATAGAGATAAAATCATTATCTGCTTTTGTATTTTTTGAAGTTTTATTAAAAAATTTTTCAGAAGAGAATATAAAAAATAAGGATTTTTTTGAAAAATTATCACACTTTTTTAACCAATTAAATTTAAATCTAACGGATATTAATGAATTTTTTTATAAAGAAATTCTAAATAAAATTTATGAATTAGAACCTATTTTTTTAGAAAGGTATCCTGGTGATTCAGTTTTAATTGAAAATATTTTTAAATTTTATAAAGAATTTTTCATTGTTTCGTCTATTACTTTTTATAGGAATAAGATAGTGCATTCCGGTGAAATAATGGGTTCTGAAGAGGATATTGGTAAAATAATTAATAAATTACATTCTAAATTAATGAAATATTATTTAAATGAAAATAAATTACCTCCTAAATCAGTTAATGATTTTAAACACTACCAAAATAATGAGGGTACTTTTTGGAAAGGATTTAGAAAAGGATTTAAAATTGCTGATGAACAGAAAAATGATTATTCAGAAAATTATAAAAATATTATCAATCCTTTATTATTGGAAATAAAAAATTCTATCGAAATAATTTTTATTAATGAAAATTTAAAACTCATTGACCCAATAGAATTATTTGATAGAATAATGATTTTAATTTTGATAAGAATGTTAAATATCAATTGTCAATTAATTAACTCTCCAGAGTTTTATATTGGTGGAAATTATGTTGAAAATTCTCAAGATTTTATTTCAAGATTTTTAAATGAAGATTAATAGTTGTTCATTTTTCATTTTTTATTATTTTTTAATTTAATTAATTATATTTATAAGAATTAACAAAAATATAAAGTGATTAATTATTAAAAAATTAATTAAAAATTATTGATGTGATAAAATGAAAGCATTAGTTTTACTTGGATGTCCTGAAGCCCCTTCACAAACTCCTATTGGGTTGTATGCTTCATACAAGTTAGGACAAATGGGCTATGATGTAACAGTATCAAGCAATCCTGCAGCAGGAAAGATATTGGATATTTCAGATTCTGAAGGGGTTTACGTTAAAAAAAGAGTTGATATTGAAAAGTGTTTGGATGAAATCGAAGAGGGGGATTATGACTTGTTGGTAGGTTGCGTTCACAAGGATGCAGCAGCTACTTTCTTCATAACATATTATCATATATTGAAATGCAAGGCATTAGCTATTGTATTTTCAAGAGAAGCTGAAGAAGTGGCTGAATTTGCAGACATGGTAGAATCCTCTACTGATGCAGATATCATTGCGGTAAGAGCATTCCACAATCCAAATCCAATTAAGGTAAGATTTGACAAATATTTAAAAACTTTAGAAGAATAATTATTATTTTAATAGAATTTATCAATTATTATTTAATGATGGTGATTTAGATGTCTTTCTGTTTAGAAACATATTTGCAACAAAATGATGATTATGAAATACTTGTACAACGTTCTGGAGTTAAACAATGTTACAAGCTTATTGAAGAAAACTCCAAAGAACTTATTCATGTAAACCCTGGTGATAAGGTATTGGGAGCAAGATTGATTGGGCTTCCACCTATACCTGTGGGAATCAATGAAGATGAAGGTGCCATATTGATTACTTATACAAAACCTTGCCACGGAACTGCAGCTATTAAGATTCCAATTAGTCCAGAAGAGATTGAAAGCGTTAGGGCAATGGATATTGGCACTGATTAAATCTGTAAATGAAAACATAAATTTTGGTGATTATTTGATTACAACTGTTGTAGGTAGTTTTGGGATTGATTTGAAGGAACCTGAAACTTTTGGTGAAAAGATAAAGTCTTCAATTGGATTGTATGATCCATATAAGATAGCTATTGAAGAGGCAGTCAAATTGCAATTGGACTGTGGAATAGACATTATTGGAGATGGTCAACCAAGAGGGGATATGGTAGGTTCCTTTGTAAAGCATATTCCAGGATTCTCTTATGAAATGAACTCTTCAGTTATTGTATCCAAGATCAGAGCTCCTCAAGTGGACATAATGATTAAGGATTTGAAATATGCTCAGAAGGTTCTTGATGCTGAGATAAAAGTAAGGAACATGTCTAAGGAAGAATCAGACAGAAAAGGTGTAAAGCTAATGCTTACAGGTCCTTCCACCATTGTTCACTCTTCAAGACTTGAATCATTTTACAAGGAGAGAAATCCTGCAATCATTGACTGCGCTTATGCATTAAGACGTGAAGTGGAATCTGCAGAGAAGGCTGGAGCAAAATATGTTCAAATCGATGAGCCATTCTTATCTACAGGAATGGTTGACTTGAAGGTTGCAAAGGAAGCGATAGGAATCCTTACCGATGGCATTGAAATGCCTATGGGAATGCACGTTTGCGGTAATCTTGATGGATGCTTTAAGGATATTGCTAAGTTCCCTATTGATATTTTAGATTGTGAATTTGCAGGAAACAATGTGAATATTGGCATTCTAGAAGGAAATGCTGATTTGCTTAAAGGCAAGAAAGTAGGATTTGGTTGTGTTGATTCTGCTGTAAATGCTGTTGATGACAAAGAGGAAGTTAAAGCTTTGGTCGAAAGGGGAATTGCAGCAGTTGGCAAGGAAAACATGCTTTTGGATCCTGATTGTGGTCTTAGAAAAGTGGATATTCCAATAGCTGCCGAAAAGCTAAAAATAATTTCTGATTTGGCTAAAGAGTTTAATTAACTCTTTTTGCTCTACTTTTTTAAAAACTCTTCTTAATTATTTTTTTATTTTTTTTAATAATTTTTCAATTATTTTTTCAGTTTTTTTTAATTTACTTATGGTGTCAATGATGTTTAATATGGATGAAAAAGAGATGCTGGATGAACTGAGAGGCATTCAGAAGGATAAGGAAAATTGGAAAGAGAGCATTGATGATGTTTCACTTAAGTTAAATGATGATTATCCTATAAATGTCAAGGCAAAGGCATTATGGATGCTTGGAGAGATGGGTCTTCAATATCCTGATGTAGTTAAAATCCATATTGAAGAAATTGCAGGATACTTTGAAGATGAGAATCCAAAGCTTAGGGAAAGGTCTATCAATGCATTGGGAAGGATTGGAAGAGCAGATAAAGATCTTGTAATCCCTTATTGGACCAATTGATGAAAGCAAGGGAAGATGAAGATGCTGCAGTTAGACTTTCATTCATCTGGGCATGTGAGAATATAGGGACAAATGCTCCTGAATTGTTTTGTGAAAAATTGGACATCTTTTATGAAATGATCAGCGATTCAAATGAAAAGGTTCGAATGGAAGTTCCTGAAATGTTTAGGGTGATTGGAAAAAGGAAACCTCATTATGTTGAACCTTATTTGGATAAATTGGAATGGATTGGTGAAAATGATGAGCATCCAGTGGTTAGAATTCACTCCAAAGGGGCAGTTAGAATTACAAAAAATGCATTGGAAGAAAGTTAGCCCTTTAAGTTTTATGGAAAATAAAAACAAAAACAACATATATTGTAAAAAAATAGATTAATAGTTGTAAAGTTTTTAAAGTTGCAAATTTGAAATTAGATAAATGATGATTTGGTGAAATCATGAAAGCAACAGAATTACTGGGAAAGGTTAGAGAAAACCTAAAGAATTATCCTATTGATTATCTCAAGAAAAAGGCTACTGATGACAGATATCCTGATAGCATAACAAAACGATTGGCTATTTATAATTCTTCAATTTATGATGAAATATATGCTAATGATATTGAAGAGGATTTCGAAATAAGGGATGATGTAATCAAGAATATAGAGGATGATGTAGACTTTTATTTCAGCGTTTATGATCCCGGAGACATTGAAACAAGGGATTTTACAAGAGAACTTTCATTATACCTTGTTTTAATAGCTAAAAAACCATTGCATCCATTTGGAGATAATCCTGCAAAGGATGATGTCTTCTTTGAAAATGGTGAATACAAATGCAAGAACAGGATTATCCATATTAAGGATGAGAGGTCATTGTGCCGTTATTGCGTTTGCAAAAATGCAGGCTATTCCTTTGGATTTATATGAATCAAATATTTAAGTCATTAAGGAAAACATATGATAATTATGCAAGATGATTGAAACAGAATTACTTGACACAGTTATTAATTAACGACCAAAACCAAGCATAGAATTAAATACTCCTTAAATAAAATTAAAAAACAAGGAGGTTTTATCATTAAAATCATTGCTATAAAAACATACGAAAACGGATTTATGCTACAGCCTTTTGCATTTGGTGGTGAAGAAGGAATGGAAAGTTTTGATCCATCAGTCAAATATCGCGCAAGCCTTCAAAACTATTTGATTGACACTGGAGATGAGGTAATTCTTGTCGACACTGATATTCCTAAGGAATTCCCAGATATGGAAATAGATGAGGACACTGTTATTTATAATGGAGAGAGAATTACCGACCATATGTCTGCATTGAATGAATTGGGATATAAGGCAGAGGATATTTCAAAAATCTTGATTACTCACAAGCACCCTGATCATACAGGTGAAATCAGAAACTTCCCTAACGCTAAAGTTTACATGTCTAAAACTGAAGCTGATGACATGGAATTGGAAGGAGAAAACATTATTCCTGTAGAATATGACAGCGGAAGCTATTATAATTTTGAAAAGTCACAAAAAATAGCAGATGGTATATATCTTATTGAAGCTATTGGTCATACCAATGGAAACAGCATTGTAATTGCAGAGGACGATGGATTATTCTACATGATTCATGGTGACATTACATATACTGATGAGGCTTTGTACGAAAATAAGTTATCTATTGTTTTCGAAGATCTTCCAAAAGCAAGGGAAACAATGGATAATGTACGTGAGTTCATTTCAAACAATCCGACAGTATACTTATCAACCCATACTCCGTATGGTCCTGAAAACCTTGAAAACAAGAAGATTGTTGACTTGAACAATCCTCCGGAACCTATTTATTTTGAATAAATAGTTTCTGATTGTTTTGTATTTTTTTATTTTTTAATAATTTTTATTTTTTTAATTTTTTAATTTTCTGGAATTATGTTT
>JAFRCZ010000133.1 GCA_017404125.1 Methanobrevibacter sp. | reverse complement strand
GAAAACAAACCCTGTAGCAACTAAATTGACTGATTCCGGTGCCAATGCCGTCTATACCTCACTTAATGCAAAAATAGTTGAAATCATAGATATTGCAGCTTACCAAAAGCTTGGTGAATTGCAGGAAGGTCTTGCTGAAGGAGCAAAAAAACTTGCAAACGGTGGAAAACAGCTTCAAGCAGGTAATGCAAAAGTTCAAGCAGGAGCAAGCCAAGTGAAAAACGGTGAAAGCCAAGTGAAAGATGGTGCGAATCAAGTTAAATCTGGAGCTTCTGCACTGAATGATGGTGCATCACAATTAAAGCAAGGCTCAGACCAATTAAGTGATGGTGCATCACAAGTGGAAAAAGGTTCAGAGGAATTGTCAGCAGCAGTTGACCCTTCATTAATACCTGATGGCCCAATAAAAGACTATGCCGAAGGAAACTCTAAGCTTGCTGATGGAAGCAGCCAAGTTGCTGAAGGTGGAAAGCAATTGGCAAACGGTGCAAATCAGTTAGCTGACGGATGAAGCCAACTGGCAAACGGTACAGTTCAAGTGGCTGAAGGAAGCAGTAAATTGGCAGAAGGTTCAGTAAGTCTTGCATCTGGGGCATCACTACTTTCCAATGGTGCAACAAATGCATTGTTTGCAGCATCCAGTTCATTGGGATCCACTGCAGATACACTTGGTGGAATCACAGGCATAGATGAAGACACTCTCGGGGATTATTTCCTTTCTCCTGTAGAATTGGAAAGAAACGAGCTATTCCCTGTGAATTCATACGGTTCTGATGTATCTCCATTTTACCTTGTATTGTCCATGTGGGTAGGTGCTGTAATTACCTGTGTAATGTTAAAGCCAGGCACAAGCCAAGGAACCAAATATTCCCCATTTGAAATGTACTTCGGTAAATTGTTAACCTACATTATAATGAGCATACTTCAAGCATGCGTTACAATCATGGGTTGCTATCTTCTCGGCATTCAAATTGTAAATCCAATACTCTTTATTGCATCTTGCATACTGGTATCGATGATATTCATGATCTTAATCTACTCAATAATTTCTGCAATCGGTACAGTTGGAAAGGCTATTGGGGTTATCCTTTTGGTTCTTCAAATATCTGCAACTGGAGGAGTCTATCCAATTCAAATCATGCATCCATTCTTCAAGGCATTGTATCCATACATGCCTATGACATATGGAATTACATTGATCCGTGAAGCACAGCTTGGTGTGGTTTGGTCAAACTATATCCCGGCATTGATCATACTTTTAGCTATTGGATGTGTAACAATAACCGTCGCAGTGATCATTAAGGAAAAATTAGACAAGCCTTCCCATTACTTTGAAGAGAAACTAGAGGAAAGCGGATTGTTTTAGGGAAATATGAAAATTATATTTGCAAATAAAAGAAATGAGGAAAATTTATGAAATTCAAAAAAAGCCTTCTGATTATATGCATTTTCATTTGCCTATTCTCTATTGCAAGCGTTTCGGCAAATGAGATTGATGATGTAGCAATCACAATGGAGGACAGTGAAATTATTGCTGTTGATGACAGCAATTCAATTGAAAATCTAGAGGAAAGCCTAGCTGAATCTTCAAATGAAAACCTTATTGGAGACTCATCAGAGGATGATGGAACTTTTTCTGCATTGCAAAAGAAGATAGATGACGCAGAAGAGGGAGCTGTAATAACATTGGAAAAGGATTACGCTTATGATGAGGATTTTAGCAAAAGAGGTATCCGAATAAACAAGAACTTGACAATAAACGGTAATGGCCATACATTAGATGGTTTATCCCAGTCAAGAATATTATTAGTGAGATACGGCCTTATTGATAACAATTATGTTGTATTGAACAACATTAAATTCGCCAACGGAAACACCGACCTTTACGGTGGAGCAATATTCAATTATGGCAATTTGACCGTTAACAATTGCGTCTTTACAAATAACTACGCTAAATATTGTGGTGGAGCTATAAACTCTGTAGGGCACTTGAACTTAAAGAATTCAAATTTCACCAAGAACACTGCAGGAGGGGATGGTGGAGCTGTCTTGACATTTTCAATAGACAAGGCCGTTGAATTCTTCAAGAAAGTTTATGTGGATAAAACTCCTGAAGGGGAAATGGAATTCGCTTTCAATGCTACATTAACCGCTGAT
>JAFRCZ010000132.1 GCA_017404125.1 Methanobrevibacter sp. | reverse complement strand
TTTATAATTTTTGTGTTAATCTTTTTTGTCTTTGAACTTTTGGTCCATTCAATGCTTTCCATACATGCAAGATTCTTTGGCCAACTGTAAAGTATGAAAGAACTACAAGTATGTAAATGAAGTATGTAAATATAATGTTTGAATTGAATATTGCAGCAAGAACTGCACCTAACATTATGATAATTAATCTGACTGCACGTTCAGCTATTCCTATATTGCATTCAACTCCTTGGGATTCGGCTCTTGCCCTTACATAACTGACTGTAATAGCTGAGTGAATAGCTAAAACTCCTACAAACCAGTGGCAAAATCCACCGAATATTATTCCAATGAAAATAATTGCATCTGCAAAGCGGTCCATAGTTGAGTCTAGGAATGCTCCAAATGGAGTTGCCCTTTCATGACGTCTTGCCACTGCTCCATCCAACACATCTAAAAATCCGCTGAGCAAGATGAATAATGCTCCCCCAATCAAATTGCCATAAGCAAAGAAAATTGCAGATATGACTGCCAAAAATGGAGAGATTATTGTTACCAGATTTGGGTTAATATTCAATCGACTAGCTAAAGGTTCTAAAAATTTTGTAAGATATGGTCGTAAACTATTAAGCATAATTTTAATTATATTGATTTACTAATATATATTTAATTAGATTATCTAAAAGAAATTAAAAATATTGTTAATTTTTTAAAAAATTCAATCTATTTTTGGTGCATTATTTATGAAAATATTTAAGATGAGTAGCGAAAATCCTGATATGGATTTAATCGGTGAAGCTATTGATATAATGGCAAATGGAGGAATCATCCTTTATCCTACAGATACTGTCTATGGATTAGGTGCAAATATTTTCAATAATGATGCAGTTTGCAAAATCTATGAGATAAAAAAGAGAGATCCATCAAAGCCATTGTCTGTTCTAGTTGAGAATACAGAGTCTTTGGAATTGATTGCAGATTTGAATAAAAGTTCAAGGGAAATAGTTAATAAATGGCTTCCAGGGCCATTCACTTTTATCTTAAATAAGAAGAAAATAGTTTCCCCATATGTCAGTGCAAGCGCTAAAGTTGGAGTAAGGATTCCAGATTATAAAATAGCTAGGTCACTTGCAAGCTTGTTTCCAATAACCACTACAAGCGCTAACCTTACCAATGAATGTACTTTATCAAATCCTCATGATATCCTAAAGCAGATTGGGGACAATGTAGATTTGGTTATTGATGTGGGAGATTTGAATAAGGCAAAGCCTTCTACTGTTATAGATTTGAGCTCATCCAAACCTACTTTAGTTCGAAATGGTTTTGACAGTGAGGATATGGATTCTCTAAGAAGAGATTTAGAAAATTTAATTTAATTTCTAAATTTATTTTATTCTATTATAATTTACAATTTGACTATAATATTTATCTCAAGATGCATGTTGAAATTTTTAAAAAAATTAACTTTAAATATATCCAAATAAATATTATGTCTAGAAGAGGAAAATTTTAGAAAAATTATAGAGATTTTATAAAGATTATAAATTTTTTAATTATTATGAAGGGAAAGATATGAAAATATTATCAAATATGGCAAATCAGGAAAAGATTTCTACTAAGTCTCCTTTAGATGAATTATTGGATGGAGGAATTGATAAAAGGACAATCACACAGATATACGGCCCTCCAGGTGTAGGAAAAACTAATGTTTGTCTAAATATTGCAATAGAAGTTGCTAAAAAAGGAAAGAAAGTAGTTTACATTGATACTGAAGGCGGAATATCCGTTGACAGAATAAGGCAGATATCTGGAGAAGATTTTGATACTGTTGCAAAAAACATTATTGTATTTGAACCAACTTCATTCAAAGAGCAGGAAGAGGATCTTGGCTTGATTGAGTCTTGGTTATCCTCAAATAGCGCTGATGTGGAATTGATTATTCTTGATTCTGCAGTTGCATTATTCAGAGTTGAAGAGGATAAATCCAAATCTCACCTTTTAGGAAAACAGATGCAGATGCTCTCTGCCCTTGCAATTAATTATGACCTTGCAGTTTTGGTTACAAATCAAATCTATGCTTCCTTTGATGAGGAAAGCGAAGAGGATTTCTCTCCTGTTGGGGGAACAATCATTCAATATAGAAGCAAAATCATCATTGAATTGAAACGAGAAGAAGGAACCAATCAAAGAATAGCTATTCTCAAAAGACATAAGACAAAAAGGGAAGGATTGGCAGTTCACTTTTTGATTACCAATAATGGAATTGAATAATTTTTTCATTTATGATATTGAGTAATTATTCATTATTGGATTGAATTATCTCAATTCTTTATCTTTCTTTATTACTTTTTTTATTTAATTTATTAATTTTTAATCATTCTCTAAGATTTTAAGCTATTTTTCCTATTTTTTATAAATAATTTTATATGTTACTTTTAATAGATAATATAATGTTGTATGTTTTTTTAAAAACATAATCTGTTTAATTATATTAGCAAACTAACTTACTAAAAACTTAATTTTTATAAAATTATTTTTAAATTTTTGATTATAGAATATAGGATTTGTGATAAGATGATCCAAAAGAAGAAATATGCAAAAGCAGCTAAGATCATTCCAGATGGTTATGAATCTGCAAACCACTTTTTCGAAGCTGTTTTTATGGATAAGGAAATGATTTGGATGGGTCAGAATACAAATGAATTACATATTGGTCACAACGCAGATGTGCATAAGGCAATGATTGAGTGCATTGAAAGTGACGAATACTGTAAGTACCCACCTCCAGAAGGATTTACAGAACTACACTCTCTAATTTTAAAAGATTTGGAATTGGAAGACTTGAGCATATATGTCAATGCAGGTGCCACTGAATCTTTATACTTGGCCATGAATGCCGTTTTGTCTCCTGAGGATAATGTTATCACACCAGATCCAGGATATCTTATTATTGACAATTTCGCAAGCAGATTTGCAAATGAGGTAAGGCAAGTTAAAATCTATAGCGAAGAGAATGGCTATAAATTGACTCCAAAATTAGTAAGGGAAAACATGGATGAAAACACTAAAGTAATCCTTTTGATTGATCCATTAAACCCTCTTGGAAGCTCTTACACTGAAGAGGAAATCAAGGAATTTTCTGAAATTGCTATGGAAAATGACATTTACTTGATACATGATGTAACTTACAGAGACTTTTCCTACAATCATACACTTGCTGCAAAATATGCTCCAGACCACACAATAACCTGTTACAGTTTCTCAAAGATATTTGGTATGGCAGGATTGAGATTAGGAGCTATCATATCAAGTCCTGATGTTATTGATGTTGTAAAAAGCATTATCATCAATGATGTAGGTACAAATATGGTTGCACAAGCAGGTGCAATTGCTGCATTGAAATCCAAGAGCGAATGGATTGACAGAGTCAGAGACACTACCTTTGAGAACCAAAAGATCATTAAGGAAGCAGTTGACCAGTGTGAAGGAGTCTTCTTACCAGTTTATCCATCAAGTGCAAACATGATGGGAATTGACTTGTCCGGTGCAGGAATCGACCCTGAAAAAATGTCTTCATATTTAATTGAGAAAAAGGTATTTACAAGACAAGGTTCCTATACAAGCAATACTTTTGGACACAATTATTTAAGGGTAAGCTACTCAATTGATCCAGAAAAGGTCAAAGTATTTGCTCGTGAATTTGTACTTGCTGTTGAAGCTTTAAGAACTAAATAATTTTTATTATTTAGTTTATTCTTTCTTTTTTTAGTTCTTTTTTTATTCTTTTTGTTTATTTTTTTTCTTTTTATTATAATTAAACTTGGGATTTTCATGTCAAATAAGAAATCATTTATTGCAAAAATCGAGGAATCTATTCTAAAATCCATGAAACTTGATTTTATGGATTCGGAGGATAGGGTAATTGATTTTTTAAATATGAGATTAGAGGCACCTGAAAAAGTCCCGAAAAGTATTTTTAAAAGCATTTCATTAAATGGAACCCAAACATTTGTCTTTGGAAATGAAAATGCAAATAACATTGTCCTTTATGTGCATGGGGGAGCTTTTGTAAATGAAATTAACTATCAACATCTATTATTCTGCTTATTGGTTTCAAAAAAATTGGATGCTTATGTGATTGCACCTGTTTATCCTCTAGCCCCTAAATACAATTATGAAAATGCTTTTGAAATAATGGAGGATTCATATGAGTCTTTAATTAAAGAAAATGAAGACAATAAAAAGATAATTTTTATGGGAGATTCTGCAGGTGGAGGACTTGTCTTATCCTTCTGCCAACATTTAAAGACAACTGGTTTTCCACAGCCAGATAATATAATTGTCTTTTCTCCGTGGGTAGATATTTCTATGGGCAATTCTCCTTATGACAATGATTCAGACCCGATTCTTGGAGAAATCGGATTAAGGGAAATAGGAAAGGCATGGGCTGGAGATATTGATACAAAGGATTATAGGGTAAGCCCTCTTTTTGGGGACAATTCCAATTTAGCAAGAACATTGATTTTTGCTGGAGAAAATGAAATATTCTATAAGGATATTCTAAAATATTATGAAAATCTTAAAGAAGACAATGTGGATGCTCGTTTAGTCGTAGGCAGTGGAATGTTCCATATTTATCCATTGTTCCCTTGTCCTGAAGCATGGGATGCTTTTAAGGAAATTAAAAAAGAGTTTGAATAGATTTTCTTTTTTTAAAAAATATAAAAATAGTTTTTTTTTAAATAAATATAAAAATAGTTTTTTTTTAAATAAATATAAAAATAGTTTTTCTAAAATAATAAT
>JAFRCZ010000131.1 GCA_017404125.1 Methanobrevibacter sp. | reverse complement strand
TATAGGTGTTCATGCTAGAGTGCTTGACCAAGGTGATGTTCAGATTAAAACGAGCGAACATGCCATATATATTCAGGCACCTGCTGGAATGAGCCCTCAAGAGGCGGTTCATAGTCCAGAATGATATTAAATTTTATTTTAATTTTTATTTTTTTAATTTTCCATCATATTTTTTAATTATTTTTAAAAAATATTATTTTCATTTTTAGAATTTTTTAATTTTAAATTTCAAATTTTAAATTTCATATAGTTAATTGGGGTAAAAACAATGTATTTAGGTAGAATTATTTCAGCTGGAAAAACAGAAGATGGAAAACCATATGTTGCTTACAGAGTTTCAAGCAGATCTTTTCCAAACAGGCAAGTAAAAGTTCTTGAAGATGAAGCAGCTATCATTCCAAAAGAAGGATTTGAAACAGATATTTTCAAAAACTCTTATATAGCTTATGATTGTGTAAAAGTTCTTGATGACATTGCAGTAATTTCAAATGGTTCTCAAACCAATCCGATTGCAGATAAAATATCCATTGGCATGAATATTAGAGATGCAATGGCATATTCCTTAATCACTTTAGATTATGAAAAAGATGATTACAATACTCCAAGAATAGCTGCAGTGGTAAAAGGAGATGCAGATTCCTATGAAGCTTACATTGGAATTGTAACTGACAGCAAAGTATTGGTTGAAAAAATAGAAGATGGAAAAGCTCAATTCATTTCCACTTATGAGAAAAACACACCTGAAGATGTTGTTTTCTCTGCCACAACTCCAGATGCTGCATGTAAATTTATCTTTGATGAAGGTGCATTTGCTGAATTTGAAAATCCTGTTTCTTCAGTAGCAGCAATATTTGATGGAAAATGGAAGATTGCTGGATTTAACCCAGAATAAATCTATTTTTTATCCTTTTCCTTTTTACTTTCTTACTTTTTTTTTAATTTTTTTACTATTTTTTTATTATAATTTTATATTTTTTCTATTTTGCCATTATTTCAATTTTTACTATTTTTCGGGGGGTTATTTTGATTTTATCTTTTTTTTTTAAATAGTGTTTATAGAATTAGTTTAATTTTTCAGCCTCTTCGGCTTCCTTTATTTTTTGAACTGTTCCCCAACTTTTTCTAACGAAATCTGGCATTTCATCATATTTATATTTCTTTAAAAAGTTTTTAGTTTTAGGATCACTTGGATAACCGGAACCAATTCCATCTCGGTCCTTGGTGGATTTAATGTATTCCTTGTTGATTTCTTCAACAAGCAAATCCCTTTTTGTTTTTGCAATGATTGAAGCTGCACCTACTGCCAAGTATTTATCATCTGCTTTATGTTCTGCAATGACTTCACAGGTATTTCCAACATATTCCTGCATTTCTTCCTGAAGCCTTCCTTCCTTTACATCCAAAGCATCTATAATGATTCTATCTGCTCTTAAGTTGTTTATTATTTTACGCATAGCCAGTTTTTCTATTTGGTTGAGATTAATTCCTTTTGCTCTCAGATTATCGATATCCTGTGCAGTAATCACTACAATTTCATAATCGAACATCTTTGTTAGTTTGCGATATAAGACAGTTCTTCTGTTTGGAGTTAATCTTTTGGAATCCTTTACACCCATCCTTTCAATGATCTTTTCCTTTTTCTCAGGTATAATGATTCCTGCAACAACCATCGGACCTAATACAGGGCCCCTCCCAGCTTCATCTAATCCTAATGTATCCATATTATTAAATCCATTTTCATTGTTTAAATAGTTTAGTTTTAAAAATTAGTTTAAAAAATTAACTTTAGAATTTAGTTTATTGAATTTGAAAAGAAATAATATTTTTAATGGTGTATGATTTGGTGTTAAAAGGAATATTATGGATTGTAAAAACAATCCATAGTATTATACGTATTAATAACGCTTGAAATTGTTTAAAATTTATTTCATAGCTTTTAAACGTACTTCCGGTTCTAAAGCTAATGGTTCAGCAGCTACAATTGCAGTTCCTTTTGCAACTACAGTCATAGGGTCATCAGAAATTTGAATTGGAATGTCTGATTCATCGAAAATTCTTTCTTTGAGACCTCTTAATCTGGAACTTCCACCTACTGCTACAGTATTTTTATAAACACCCATCATTAATTCTGCTGGCAATCTTTCTAAGATAAGGTTTAATCCACCAACAACTGCTTGGATGATTGGTTCTACTGCATCTGCGACTAACATTGAATCAATTACGACTTTTTTAGGTCTGTTAGTTTCTAAAGATTTACCAATAACTTCATAGCTTAAGTTTTCAAATTCTTCGCTGCAATGAATCATACCAACTTCCATTTTTGCAGCTTCTGCATCGTGAATGCTAATTGCAACATTGTATTTTTCTGCAACCAATTCAACGATTCTATTATCAATATCATCTCCACCGACTCTTACGGTTTCAATGTCATTAATTCCACCAAGGGAAATAACCACTAAATCAGTAGATCCTGCACCAATGTCAATTACCATGGTTCCGTTAGGTTCAGCAATAGGCAATCCTGCACCAATAGCTGCAGCTAATCCTTCGCTGACCACTAAAACGTATTCAGCACCCGCTTTTCTACCTATTTCTTCAGCAGCGTTTTTCTCTACTTCAGAAGCGTCTCCAGGAATTCCAATAACAATTCTTCCTACAGTTTCTCCTTCGTTAATACCAATTTCCATAGCCCTGATGAGTAATGCTTGTGCTTGTGCAACGTTTTCAATTACACCTTTTTTAAGAGGCCTTACTGCAACAATGTCTTCTGGAGTTCTGCCTAACATTTTTTTAGCTTCTTCTCCAACAGCAAGCACTGCAGAAGGATCATCTTTTTTAACAGCAACTACAGAAGGAATTTGGTATAAGTCAAATTTATCTCCTGATGGTTTTGCGATAACTGTGTTTAAGGTACCTAAATCAATACCTAAACTATTTTTAACAACTCTTGTTTGTTCAATTTCAATAGCGTCTTCATTTCCGAAAATACTCAAAGTTATTCCTCCATTGATAAAAATAAATTAAAATTTTTAATTGATTTTTATTTGATCGATTTCATATTTTATTAATTAATATGGCTTTTGATTAATAATATTCAAAGAAAATATTAATTAATAGCATATAACAATAATTATTTATAATTTTTATTAATAATAAGTTTTTGTATAAAAATATGAAAAAATTTTAAAAAAAGTAGTTTTTGATTATTTTTTTCATTCTTATTCTTGGGATGGGTGTTCTTTAGTTTCTTCTTGTGGAGCTTGTTCCTTTGTCTCTTCCTTTGCTTCGTTTTGTTTGTCTTCTGTTTCTTCTTTGATTCTTGTTTTTTCTTTATCTTGAATTGTTTTCTTTAAATCAATTCCAAATAAACTATTGTTTTGGCTGATTTCTTTCACTCTTTCAATGTTTTCTTCATCAATAACAGAAACTAAGATTGCGGATAAGACAACATCGCTCATGTCAAGTATTGGTGTAATTGTATTTCTTAAGAATGATGGGAATTTAATTCTTGTATTAAGTTCAGCTTTAATAAAACTGCTTGTATGATCTTCTGCTAAAATGTTTATTTTAGTGTTTTGCCTATCAGTTTCCCCATTAAATGACTTCATGTATTCTTCAGGACCAACGATTACCAATAAATTAGGCACTTTTTGTATGTGCACGTTAGTTATTTCTACAGAAGCTCCTCCTTTTTCATTGCATCTGTTTCTAAGGTCACTGATTTTAAGGGTTTCTCCTTTTAGCATAATGCAGTCAAATCTTTTTGATGTGTATTTATCTAAAATTTTTATAGATTCTCTAAATAAAATTTGGACTCTATCCTTGGCAGTGATTGCATCATATGCTATATCATCGACTAATTTTTCATTACCTGCGATGACACACCATACATGTTCCCCATTCTCTCTGGCGGAAACCTTTGCAGCTCTTCTCAGAATTTGTATTCTGTCTTCAATCATATAATCACTGGATAAAGTTTTAATAATTTTTTCAAATATTTTTCAAATATTAATAGTTTATATTGTATTACTTTTTTCACTTAAAACTATCAATTTTAATATTATACTATTTTAATATATTCACTTATTAGAATATAAAATTTTGTTTTTAGAAAATTAATTTTATTTTTAATAATTTATGCAGGGGCTTTTTTATTTAAATTAAGAAATTTTTCATGGATTTCAGTTTAATTGATTTAAGTATTTTAAAAGGTTAAGTAAGAGAAATTAAGTATGAATAATAGAATATATTAAATACTATTTTAGTAATATATAAATAATGGATTTAAAATAGTATTAATATAATATTGTTTATTTTTTAAGGAAATAATATGATGAAATTATAAAATTAATTTTAGCAAGAAAGATTCATTCAAATTAAAAAATTTGTTTTATAATAAAAAATTGAAACTAAATTAAAAAATTTACTTTATTTAGAAATATTTATTTTAATTAAAAATAGCAGTTTAAGTTTATTTGTATAAACTTTGTTAAATTTTTTACTTAAATTGCTTTTTACGAGCATATTGTTATTTTATATTGATTTAAAAAACGATTATTCGTTTTTAGAAAAAATTAATAAGGGAGTTTATTTAAAATATTATTTGGAGTCAAATTATGAGATTAAAAAGTGTAGGAATGGGATATTTTTTAGCTATTCCCGATGTCATTTCAATATTGAATTTGGTATTTGGATTTTTAGCTATTTTAATGGTTATTGGTAATCATTTAACATATGCATCATTGTGCATACTTGTTGCAGTTGTTTTTGACTCTGTAGATGGATGGGTTTCAAGAAAACTTAATCGTGAAGATAAATTCGGTTTTGGTAAAAATATTGATTCTTTAGCAGATGTTGTTTCTTTTGGTGTAGCTCCTTCAGTTATTTTATATTCTTTAGGATTAGGAATATCTGATTGGGCAGCTTACTTAATGGCTATTGTTGCTGCTTTAACACTTACTTGCGGTATGTTAAGACTTACCCGTTATAATGTAATTTCAGATAAAATTAATTACCATGGATTTGTTGGATTCCCAATACCAGGTACAGCTCTTATCATAGCAACTTATTACCTTAGCGGTTTATTTAATGTTGCAGTTGCTGGCATATTGATGTTATTTGCATCTTACTTAATGATCAGTACAATCAGATACCCTAAAGTTGACAATTATTATGTCATAGGTTTTGGGGCATTAATGATTCTCTTATTGCTTTTACCTATTAATGTATCTATAGGTGCTGTAAATCTTCCAGCTTTAGCATTATTTGTGTTGTCATTAGTCTATATGTTTATGACATTCTTAGAATTCTTCATTGATACTGAAGAAGCTTTAACCCCTGAAAATGTAAATAAGAATATTGGTCAGGTTAGAGAATTAACTGCTAATAAATTTAAAGGTTCTTTAAGTTCTGCAAAAGATGCTGCTAAATCAATGAAAGAAACTATTAACCAAGTTTCTTCTGGAGAAATTATTAGTGAAAGCAAAGAAGAAAAAGAAGATGAAGATGAAAAATTATTAGCTATTAATACTGGGGAAGTGGAAGAGGAATAGTTTTATTAATAATTATTTCTAAAAAATTCATTCTTTCACTTTTTTTAATTTTTCAGTATTTGATTTTTCATTATTTTTTTTAATTATTAATTTTTCAAATTTTATTTTTG
>JAFRCZ010000130.1 GCA_017404125.1 Methanobrevibacter sp. | reverse complement strand
TTCCAAATTCTTAAACGCATCCACTAACGAAAAAATGTGTGTAACCTTAAAAGACCAAGTTGACTCTGACATCAGACCAGATGCAGATGGTGTATTCGAAATCGTTATTGATGGTGTAGATGAAGAATCTGTAAAAGCAGCTATGAAAGCAGGTATTATGGCAGCTTGTACCGTTGATGGCGTACTTGAAATCAGTGCAGGTAACTTCGATGGTAAATTAGGTGCTTACATCATGAAATTACACGACTTATTTGAATAAGTCTGTAATTCTTTAATTTAAATTTCTTGGATTTTTTAAAATACAATTTGAGATAATTTCATTATCTCTTCTCTTCTCTTTTTTCTTTTTGTTTTTTAAAACAAGTTTTCTATTTTTTAAGAGATATTTTTCTAAAAATTAATAAAAAAAGTATAAGAGTTTACTCTTTATATTGTTTAGTAAACTCATTGATTACTTTAAAATCTAAATTTATGCCTAAAAGGCATCCTTCTTCTTTTAGTTCTTCAATAGCCATATCCAGATGCCTTTTATCTGGCCCGGATATCCAGTGAGAATGAACTCCATTCACTGTTTTATACATAATGTCTAAAGATTCTCTAACATTAGAATCATTTTTAACCTTATCAATAAAATGATCCTTTTCTTCTTCATCTAAAACTCCAATGGTTCTAGTTACTGGTGTTCTGATTCCCTGGAAATGATATTCTATATCCTCTAAATGGCAATTGTGCTTTTTGAGTATTTCAAATTCCCTTTCAAGGAAATCAATATCATGTTTTTGAGTAATGTAGACTAAGTTAGGTTGTACGGCTGCAAAATAAATTTCCACTCCTCCACTTGCTTCTGGAGAGATTATTTTATTTGCTCCTGCATGCTTTAACCTTTTTACATTGTCTTTTTTGCTTGCTCTTGTAATAATCCATGCATCAGGATATAATTCTCGAACTGTCAAAACCATAAAGAGGTTTTCCACATCGTTTCCAGTTGCTATGATTACTCCTAGAGATTTATCAATATTAAGTTTTTTAATGGTTTTATCTTCTGTAGCATTTGCATTATAAACGATTATGTTTTCAGTTTCTTCAATATCTTCTGTTGCCTTTTCATCTTTATCAACAATGATTACTTTCTGATTTCTTTTTTTCAATTCTTCAAATACTGAAAGTCCCACTCTTCCAAAACCACATAAAACATAATGATTTTCCATTTCAGATAATCTTTTTTCCATATATCTTCCACTCCTAATGTCGTGCAAGTTTTCTTCAAATGAAGTAATAATAATAGTAAAAATGTATGCAATTAACCCTATGCCTATTAGAGCCAAACTGGTAGTAAATAATTTTTGCAATGGAGTTATGGGAGCTATATCCCCATATCCTACAGTTGCCACCGTTATGATTGTATAATAAATAGAGTCATTCATGTTAAGGCCCATTATAAAATAAGATCCTATGGTCCCATATAAAAAAATTATAATAATGGCGAGGATTCCACGAACACCTGTTTTATTTTTTTTAAGATCCTCTATAAAATTTTTGAATTCACTCATAAATGATTCTCCATTAATTATTCCTATTTTTTGAAATTTAGAAATTAATTGCTGTATTAAGATTTTAATTTTTTTAAATATTTTCATTACCTTATAATAAACATAATTTTTTATAGATTCATAATAATTAGTTTTATTAATTGTATATTTTATTTTGTATATTTTATTTATTGTTTTATTTATTGAATATTTTATGTATTGTATATTTAATTATTAGTAAGTTAATATATTATATTATTTATGAATTTTAAGTATTACTTTAAAAATTTTTTAAATTTTTTAAATTATCAATTAATAATTTTAAGCTTGAATCAATATTAAAATTTAGTATAAATAAGGTGAAATAATGGATCCAATTGATATGATGACAACAGATTATAATTGTGAGTATTTAGGGCTTTCTCGATTGTGCTTGATGGAAAATGCAGGCAAATCATTGTCTGATGAGATTGCTACCCTTTCAACTTTTAAGTTTTCAAAACCTGTAAAAGTAATTATTTTCACTGGTTCCGGTGGAAATGGCGGGGACGGTTTTGTAGCTGCAAGGCATTTATTGAACAGAGGCTTTGAAGTCGAAGTTTACTCTCTAAATACTTTAGATGAAATCAAGTCTGATGATGCATTAACCAATCTTGAGATTCTCATGAACATGGAACCTAGAATTTCACGCCTATCTGTTGTTTTTATAAAGGATTCTTCTGATTTGGATAATCTTGATTTTGATTCCAATAGCGAATATATTGTCCTTGACTGTTTGCTTGGAACTGGAATTAAAGGAAAACTTAGAGCAAAGGTTAGAAAAACCGTAGAATTGATTAATGAAATAAATGGCTTGAAAGTAGCTATTGATGTTCCTTCAGGTTTGGATCCATTAACTGGAGAAATATCAGACATTGCAGTTGAAGCTGATTATACTGTAAGTTTTCATAAAATAAAAACTGGAGTTAAGCTGGCAGGTGAAGAAAAAACTGGTGGGGTCATTACCTGCGATATTGGAATTCCTATTGAAGCGGAGCTATTTGTTGAAGGGGGAGATTTATTAAGATTGAAAAATAGGAAGATTGATTCTCATAAAGGAAATAATGGCAAAGTATTGATTGTTGGGGGAAGCAAGGATTATTATGGTGCACCTGCAATCTCAGCGAAGGCAGCTATTGCAACAGGGGTTGATTTAACCTATATTTATGCTCCTCAAAATGCAGCATTAGCCATTAAATCATTATCTGAAGATTTCATTGTTAAGGAAGCAAAAGGGGATTATTTGTCTCTTGAAGATTTAGATGATATTTTAGAATTGGCATCAAAAGTTGATGCAGTGTTATTAGGCCCTGGCTCAAGTCAAAATAAAGAAACTGGCAAGTTATTCAATGTTTTGGCTATGAAAATTGATAAGCCATTGGTACTGGATGCTGATGCATTGAAGTTAGTTGATATGTCTCTTGTTTCTAAAAAAGAGGATTTGATTATCACACCACATTTATCTGAATTTAAATCTTTCTTTAAAAACATCTCCAATGAAGATATGAATAATCTAGAAAGGGCTGTTAAATTAGATGACAAAGACCATCTGGACTTTAGAAAAGTCAATGATAAAATCGATAGCATACATAGAATTACTAAAAATATCAATGGTTCTGTAATTTTAAAAGGAAAATATGATTTTATTTTCAATGGAAACAGATTGAAGATCAACAGAACAGGAAATCCTGGAATGACTGTAGGAGGAACTGGAGATGCATTGGCAGGAATTGCCTTAAGTTTATTGTCTCAAGGATTGAATAGCTTTGACGCAGCGCTTCTTGCACCTTATCTAAATGGAAAAGCAGGGGATTTGGCTTATGAAGCACAAGGCTATGGATTTGGGGCTCAAGATTTAACTCAGTATCTAGGCGCAGTGATGAGTGATTTAATTGACTGATTTAGTAAAAGCTATTTTTAAAAATAGGCCTAATCGTTTTATTGTAGAAGTAGAACTTAATGGTGAAATGGTAAAGGCACACTTGCCTAATACTGGCAGATGCAAAGAGCTTTTGATTGACGGTGCAACTGTTTATCTTAAACCTAGTGATAATCCTAATAGAAAAACCAAATACTCTCTCTATTTAGTTGAAAATAGGGGTGCTCTTGTAGGTATGTATTCTCATCAAGCAAGTAAAATTGTTATTGACGCTATCTTAAATGGTAAAATTAAAGAATTATCAAATTATGATCTTGTCGAATCTGAAAAGACAATTGGCAATTCAAGAATTGATATTTATTTGGCTAATTTAGATAATGATAATAAGCCAATAGATGAAACATATGTTGAAGTAAAATCAGTTACTTTGATTAAAGATGGAGTTGCACAATTCCCTGATGCCCCTACTGAAAGAGGGAGAAAACATTTGGAAGAGCTTATTTCACTTAAAAAAGAAGGAATCAGAGCAGTAGTATTTTTCCTGATTGAACATCCTAATGGCAATAGTTTCAGACCTAATTGGGAAAATGATCCTAAATTTTC
>JAFRCZ010000129.1 GCA_017404125.1 Methanobrevibacter sp. | reverse complement strand
TAATTTGATGATTAATATTGCTTTAAAAATTGTCATTATAAATATATTTTAATATTTTTAAACTATTCTCAATATAACTTTCTTAAATTGATTTTAATAATAATTACATTTTTATTTTCTAATTTAAATAAAAAAATAGAAGATTTAGATTAAAATAGCAGTTATGTATGGTTTTTGAAAATAGTTTTTTTTCAAAAATGAATGTATGTTCTTTTAAAAGGATTTCTCTACAAGAAAAGCTATATGGTCCTTTTCATAAGGTTCTAGTTTAATCTTTTCCAAAATAGAATAACCATTCTCTTTTATTTTTTTTGCTTCATCTTTGAATATTTTTTTAGGCTTTTGAATAACATCAATGCTTCTTGCTTTTATAGTAATGAGACCTTGTCCCTCTTCTTTTAAGAATAAATTCATATTATCCATAAAAAGTTCGCTCTGTTTTTCCTGTGCCACATCACAGTAAACCAAGTCCACTTTTTCAACTTTATTCAAGTAATATTTTGGTTTGGTGGCATCAGCAAGCAACGGCACAATATTATTTCTCTTTTGGGATAATCTCACTAGTTTTTTCATGCTGACTGGTGAAAATTCTACAGCATAGATTAATCCATCCTCGCAGATATCGGATATATGTGAAACGGTAGTTCCTGTTGAGGCACCTAAATATAAAACTTTGGAATCGTCATTTAAATTGATTCCTTCCAAACCGTTCAATAATGCTGCAGCTAATTTGGATCTTCTCGGATTCCAAATACGGTATTCCTCTATATTTTGAGCATCTTCTTCTCCTTCTCTAATAAGCTTTTCATCATAAACTTTAATTCCAGGAGTTAAGTTTTTGGTAGCTATTTCACCATCTTTGTAAAATATATTCATTTTTTCACATCTTTAGCATAATTTAATTCTATATAAAAAAGTTTTATTCTCACACACATTGAAGCAAAAGGCTATTTTCTTCTTTTCTTTTGATTTTTCTTGTTCTTTTTATGTCCTTTGTATTTTTTACTTTTTCCCTTTCCCTTGTCTTTTTCTGTTCTTCTTTCCTTTGCTCTTTTTTGGCTTGTTTTTTTAGGGAATGGATTTTCCTTTTCAATCTGCTCTACCTTTTTCAAGTAATCCTCTGCAATGCTTGGATCATATTCTCCAGTGAAGACATCCTTTCTAACGGCCAATGTGATTTTCAATGCTAGGTTTCTAGCCACTTTTCCTCTGTTCCACCATTTAGCACCACGCACGCTTGGATGTTGGAATATCAATCCATGTTTAGGTGGGCGTTCTCCAGTTTTTAAATGCCTGAATATTGCCTTTTCAGCACCCATTATTTGAATAACACTTGCAGGATAAGTTGCTAATCTTTTAATGCTTCCAGTATGGGCAATCAATTTAGCCCCTAATGTAGCGCCTAATAGATCTCTTAAGTTTGGAGCAATGGATTCCATTTTAGCATCAATATAAACTTCAAGTTCCTTTCTTGATTTCTGAAGGGAATAAATAGACTCTGCAAAGCTTTTTAGCATTTCCAGGTCTGCTTCTTCAATGTCTGCTCCAGTACTTTCTTCAATGTCTTCGCTGAAATGCTCTTTAAAGTTTTCTAAAATGTCTTCTCTGTTTTCACTTTCAGCTATTAATTTGATATAAGTTTCATTATTGCTTATTGTATCCATTTCCGGGAAGTAAATGGTATACCAGTCACGAATACGTTCGACTAGTTTGCTGATTGATTCATCAATGTCATCTACAGAGTTTATTGCCTGTATCAATAGCTTATCCTCTTCCTGAGATGATTTCTTTATTTTGTAAATAGCTAATTTTTCATAAATCTCTATGATTTCGTCCTGATCTTTTGAAAATCCAATTTCTCCAAGAACATTATCTAAATTGTTTCTTAACTGTTCTCCACCTTTGCTTGGAGTTTTGACTTCAATATTTTCATAATTTTTGAGTTCTTTATATTGGGATTTTCTTTTAGTTGTTTCTATGATGATTTTATCATTATCAATTGAATCCAATTCTATTTCATTTATTAATTCAATCTCTTCATCTAAAATCTCATTTTCCTCTATTTTTATAAGATTTGAAACTATTTCATCTTCTTTGAATAATTTGTATTTAGCTATTTGAAGATCTTCATCAAATGCAATAAATCCTGCAATACATTGTGTTATATAAAATTCCATAATTTTATTTTAATTTTTTTATCTAATATATTTTACATTATTTTAGATAATTCTAGATTATTTTTTCTATGTTTTTGATTGATTTTCACCAAATTTTTCTCGATTTTCCACTTAAAAACTAAATAATTATATATCATATAGTTTCCATATATTAAAATAGTATAAAATTAT
>JAFRCZ010000128.1 GCA_017404125.1 Methanobrevibacter sp. | reverse complement strand
GGAATAAAAGAGACTAAAATTAAAAACGATTTTTCTATATTTCCAAATGCAGGTCTTTCCATAATAAACCCCCTTCTATAATATTAATAATTATTTTATTATATGTTTTTGTTTAATATAAAATTTGTTTATTTGAGCAAAGCTTTATAAAAAATAAAAATCATTATAAGTTAAGAAAAATTAAAAATATTATTGTAAGCAATTATAGTGAAGCAATGAAAAAAATAATTCTATCAAGGTATTAACATGTCAACTAAAGTAAACTCTCCAGATGAACTTCCTCAAAAGCCTGGAATATACATAATGAAGGATAAGAATGAGGAAATCATCTATGTAGGAAAATCAAAATCACTTAGAAGCAGGGTAAGGTCCTACTTCCAGAAAAACCTTGATAGACCTAAAACTCAAGTATTGATGAGTCATTTCAATAGCCTCGAGTATATTGTAACAAATACTGAAAAAGAGGCACTTATTTTAGAGGCTAACTTAATCAAAAAACATAGGCCAAGATACAATATTAGTTTGAAAGACGATAAAAGGTACCCTTATGTAAAAATAACAGAAGAGGATTATCCTAAAATAGTCATTACAAGGGATATTGGCAAAAACGGTACATACTATGGCCCATTCACAGATGTTACTGCTGTTCGCCAAACCGTTAAGTTCTTAAAGCAATTGTTCAGAATTAGAACCTGCAAAAGGATGGATGGACCATGCTTAAACAGCCAAATTGACCTTTGCTATGCTCCATGCAATGGCAGCATTTCCATAGAGGAATACAAAGAGCATATCAAAAAAATTGACCTATTTTTCCAAGGAAAATATAATAAGATCATCAAAGACCTTGAAATTGAAATGAAGGAAGCTGCCCAAAAGCAGGAATTTGAAAAGGCAGCGGTCATTAGAGACCAAATCAATTCAATTGATGAAGTGATGAAAAAGCAGTTTGTTGAATTGAACAATGAGCTTGACCAAGACATAATAGCTATTTCCTACACCACTCAAAATGCTGTAGTAGTGGTAATGAACATCAGAAACGGCAAGATCATTGGAAAAGACGATTTCCTGATGGATGGATCACAGCATACTACATCAGATGAGGTCATTTCCGCATTCATCAAGCAATTCTATGGAATAAATAGGCATATTCCAAAAGAGATATTGATTGAAGAGGATATACCTGATAAGGAGCTTATTGAAGAATGGCTAAGTGACTTAAGGGGAAATAAGGTATCAATCAAAGTTCCACAGAAAGGAAATAAGCTCAGATTAGTCAGAATGGCAGCTAAGAATGCAGACATTATCAAAAATCAAAAGCAAAAAATGGAAAACTCCATGATTGAGCTTAAGAAATACCTCAAGCTTGAAAAGCTTCCAAGAGTAATAGAAGGATATGACATTTCAAACATTTCAGGAAAATTGGCTGTAGGTTCAAAGGTTTCATTTTTAGACGGCAAGCCAAACAAAAAGCAATATAAGAAATTCAAGATGAACACCCCCGGACCTAACGATTTTGCCATGATGAAGGAACTTTTAGAGAGAAGATTGAAGCCACTTAAGGAACATTATGAGAAAGTAAGAATCAATGAAAATCATCTAAAGAATAACGAGGCAGAAACTGAAAGGATCGTTCCATTAAAATTAGGAGAAGAACCAAATCTTATCGTTATCGATGGGGGAAAAGGACAATTAGGCATGGCTGTTGATGTATTGAAAGAATATAACTTAACACATATACCTATTATCGGTCTTGCAAAGGAATTTGAAGAAATTTATATTCCAAACAGCAGTTTTCCTATTAGAATTCCTCAGGATAATGAGGCCCTTCATCTGCTTCAGCAGGTAAGGGACGAGTCTCACAGATTTGCAGTTACATATCATAGGAAATTAAGGTCCAAAAAGATTGAAGAATCTCCACTTGATAGCATTGAAGGTATAGGTAAAAAAAGAAAAATATAGCTTTGAAGACCGTTTGGAGATTTAGAATCAATTAAAAAAGCAAGCATTGATGAGATAAAAGAAGTAAGTGGAATGAATGAAAAAGTGGCTACTAATGTCTATGAGCATTTCCATGAAAATTAATTTCTTTTCATATTTTCAAAAAAGAGATAATTTTCAATGAGATTAATTTCCACTTAAATAATCAAAAAAGAGCTTAGCCAGATTTTTATTGGTGAACATAACTTTATAATTTACATCATCACAGATAATATCAACTTTTTTGCCATCGATTTTACAATCCATAATATTGTCTAATGGGATTGTTATATTCGCTTTTTCCTTAAAAATCAGCTCTTTTTTAGTTAAATAAGCATTAGTGCGAAGCCTTTTTGATTCATTGTTTATTTGAAGAAGACACTTTAAGTCAATGCCTAAAAACCAATCTGAAGATAAAAACTCATTTACAAGCTCTGGACTGGTGTGGAACTTGTCTATTCCCTTTTTATCCATAAACATATTCAAGAGAAACCTGTCTATATTACTCTCTTTTATAATGATTTCCGCTTCATTATGAGCCTTTAGAACCTCTTCACTTGGCTTTTTCACCATTAAATCGTTGTTTTTTCTTCTAAATCTGCTAAACATCATATCTTAATTTAATGATTTTTTATTTTTTTTGAAAATCAAATGATTCTAAGATTTTATAGATTATCTAATGATTATCTAATGGTTATGACTCGGGTCATCACAGTCTGGATCATCACATTCTTCAAAATCATAAAGCTCAAAAATAGCTTCCAAAGGAAGTTCTATGGCATTTTCATGGAATGGATTGATCACAACACCATCAAACTCATCTTCTTCAGTTTCAGAAAGGAGCATAGCAAGGTCTTCTGCTGAAATAACTAATCCATAAATTTCGAAATCCTCTTCTGCAGCTAATTTTTCAAGCTCATCGTCATCAGTATAGATTGGGAACAAAACATTGCCGTCTTCATCTTCAAGTCTCATGATTTCAAGGTCTATTTCCTCATCTAAAGCTATTTCCTCATCAGTTTTTCCTTCAAGTGCTTCAACATCTGAGTTTAATTCAGCAGGAATAATGAAAGTAGCTTCCATAAAAGCATCAACAAATGCTTCTAACTGATCTTCAGTCATTTCTTCTGGCCTAGTTTTCATGATTTCTTTTAACTCGGGGTTTTCAACTCTTTCATCCATAATTAATTCTCCATTCCAATTAATTTTCAATAATTGAACATCTAAATTATGCTATATAATTTCTATAATATAAATTATTCCACTAAAAATTTAAATAGATTTAAATTAAAAAAAATTTCACTAAAATTTTATAAATAATTTTAACTATAATAATAAGTATGATACCAAAAACTCATTCACG
>JAFRCZ010000127.1 GCA_017404125.1 Methanobrevibacter sp. | reverse complement strand
CTTCTTACGTATGGGTTGGTTACACCAGGACCCATTTTAATGGTTTCAGTGTTTGCTGCAATTAATGCTAAGGTTTCGTATACGTTTTTGTTGTTGTAGTGGTCAGTGATCCATGCGTATTCAAAACCGACGTCTTCTGCTATTTTTACTAATCTTACGAGTTCATCTAACGGGATTTGAGGTACGAATTCTATACCAAATTTCATATTTATCACCAATTTTTATTATGTTGTCTAGCTTATAAAGTATTTGTTATTTAAAAAATATAGAAAGATTTATATATTAAATCAGTTTTGTACAAATTAATTTAAAAAAATTAAACAAAATTAGAATTTTTTAATAAATATATGACCAATTATTAAAATTTTGAGAAAAAATTAAAAATTATTTAACTAAAATAATTTTATTAAAAATTGATTAAAATTAATAAAAAATAGAATATAAAGTAATATTGTTATAAAACATTAAAACAATGTATATTTAATTTATAAATCTGATTTAAAAAATAAATAATTAATTTTAATACAATAGAACATTTAATATTATTCAAACAAAATATTTGCCTGATTATTGCTATCGAATATGAAATTAAAAGCATATCCGACTAATTAAGAATTAAATTGAAAAAAAGGAAAATCAGGAAATCATCAAAAATCTTTGAAAAATTCAATAAAAGATATAAATAAAAAATAACAATAAATTAAATACTATATAAAATAAAATACAATATTACATAATATATATTAAATTACAATATTAGAATAATATAGGTTAAAAAATGGAAATCAGAGAATTAACAAAAGAAATTAGGGACAGATCAATTGAATATGCTAAAATTAGAGAGTTGGATGACCTTTCTGCAAGCTGGTATCAAGAAGATCTTTTATATTCTGGAAAAGGAAAAACCATATTCCTAATCTTGCCTACTCCTGGATGTTCATGGGCACTTGGCCCAAGCGGAGGATGCACTATGTGCAGCTATATCTCAGATTGTTATCTAAAACCAATCGAAAATTCCAAAATCATTGAATTGTTTGAAATGGAATTAAACAAATGGGATTATAGACAAGATTATGAAAATGGTGAAAAAATAGCTATAAAGCTCTTTGCATCAGGAAGCTTTTTAAATCCGGATGAAGTTCCAAAAGAAGCAAGGGATTATGTATTGAATAAACTTGCAAATATGGAGGAAATCAGTGAAATCGTTGTAGAATCCAGACCAGAATATGTAAAAGAAGAAGTCTTGGATGAAATCTTTGATATCATCGGAGACAAATTATTCGAAATAAGCATAGGTTTGGAAACTTCAAATGAAGATACCAGATTAAATAAGATCAACAAGGGATTTAATAACAAGACCTTTGAAAAGGCTATAAATCTAATCAAGGAATATAAAAGTAAACATAACATTAAATCTAAAGCATACATCTTTGTTAAACCTATTTTAACCTCTGAACAGGAAGCAATAAACGAGGCAATTGAAACTGCAAGCTACTGTGAAAACTTAGGAGTGGACAGGGTTTCATGCTGTCCAGCAACTATACATAGAGGAACATTGATTGAAAGACTTTGGAGAAGGGGATCCTATCAGCCACCTTGGATTTGGTCAACCATTGAAGTGATCAATACAATAAGGCAAAATGTAAAGATCCCTGCATTGATGGACACTTCAGGATTCGGTTCAAGAAGAGGCCCATACAACTGTAAAAAGTGCAATAAGGAACTAAAGCATAGAATAATAGATTCCAACTTTGACCAAAGTCAAATCGAATATGATTGTGAATGCAAAAAGGAATGGATTGCAGAAGTTAAATTCTCTGATTTGAATAAATCCAAAACTCCTATCAAACATTTACCATTATATTAAAATAAATAGAATTAAAATATATTAAAAGTATATTAAAAGAAATATTTATAAAATAATTAAATAATATTATTAATATAATTAAATATAATTAATGTAGAATTATAAGTAATTGATCAAATTGAAATAAGGAGGAAAGAACTTGAATAAACAAACTACAATAAGCATAATTGCAATTATTTTAGGTATAATTACCATTGCATTTCCAATGCTTGGAGTAATTGCAGCAGCTGATATTCTTGGATTATCCGTTTTATTACTTGCAATCTTCTTATTGGCAAATGGTGTTAGTGAAGTGGAATACAACACTACAAGAGGATTACTAAATACCATTTTAGGATTAATAATGTTAATAATCAGTTTAGGTTTGATATTCAACCCAAGCATATTCGCATTTTTAACTGCCTTAACCATTTATTTAGCAGGAATATTCCTTATAATCATCGGTTTAATCGTAATTGTTGGAAACAGAGACAACAAATATGGATTCTGGATGGGAATATTAGGAATAGTTTTAGGTGTAATATACATAATCATTGGAACCTATATCAATAATCCGCTTATCCTTGGTTCATTAATAGGAATCTGGTTATTAATAACTGGAATATTAAACTTATTAGATACTGGTTATTAAATATTTAAACCATTCTAAAAAAAGAATAAATAAGAATATTAGAAATAATATTTATTATTTATTCATCTCTAATTTTTTTAAAACTTTAAAAAAAAACAACAACTTTTTTTATGAAATTCAATAAATTTCTTTAAATTTAACTTTAGGAAAATAAACTATGATAGCAATTAGTGCAGATTTTGATCCTGTCCATAAAGGACATGAGGAATTGATTAGAAAAGCTAAGGAAATAGCTGATGAAAAAGGCATTGAAGTAGTCATTTATATGAATAAAGGCTACAGTGCAAATCATGCTCCATTCTTTACACCTTTTGAGGCAAGAAAGGAAATGGCTCTTGCATTAGGTGCAGATAAGGTTATTGGAATCGAAGGCTTACATCATAGGCTTATTTTATCATATAGCGTGCCAATCAGACTTGCTAAAATGCATGAAGATGGCGTTACTGACTATATTACCGCTGCAGACATCAGTTTGGAAGAGGTAAGGAACTATGCAGAAAGGTTTATTCAGGAAGGAAGTTTCCTTGGAATGCCTCAGGATTTCCCAAACCGTAACGTAATCAGATGGTATGCAATTAACGAATTTTTATCCAAGAAATTCAATAGGAAAATTGATTTTCATCTTATTCCAGAAGTCACACAGCCTAAAAAGGTATCTGGAAGATTCATTAGAAAAGAAATCCTTAAGAATGACTTGAAAATCAGTGATGAGATTAAAGAATTGCTTCCTGAAACTACAATTGAAATATTGGAAAGAGAAATAGAAAAGGGAACAATTCCTGGAAAGAGGAATATGAAAGTCCTAAAGCATAAGATGAACACATATTCCCGATCAAGCCTAACAAATATTGCTTACTTAAATGGAAAGGTAATCAATAAAATCGTCGAAGGCAGATTCTATAAGGATGATGAGGAATCCATTTGGGCAAGCTTTAGAAGAGGTGATTACGGCCCTGTAATGACCCGTCTTGCTGCAAGCTGCATTGAAGAGGAAGTTACAAAGGATGAAGTCCTAAAATTGATGAGACACTATGAATCAAAAGGAGTCATTCCTCCTGAGCAAAATGTTGATAAGATAATTGAAAGAGCTTGGTATGTAGCTGAAGAAGTGGATAAGGGAGTTCCTGCAAAAGAAGCTAATGAAAAGTTCAGAACAAGAAGAGACTTGAAAGTGAATCCCCTTATGAGTCTTGAAGCAGGATTGAATCTTACAAAATTCGAAGCAAAAAAAGTTCAAGAAGGCCTTGAAGCAAAAATATTCATTGATAAGGATAATCAGATATCCTGTGAGATAAAGGAAAATAAGATAAAAATAAAAACAAATCTAAAGCTTCCATCAAAAGAAGTCACTTATTTAAGATACATTTTGGATTCAAGATACATTCCAGTAAGCGGAGAGCTTATAAAAAACAAAAGAAACGATTATAGGGTAAAAATAACTATTCATGATCATTAGATAATTTCTTAAAAATCTATTTTTTCCATTATTTACTTTTCCTATTTTTTAGTTTTTTATTTCTTACTTTTTCTATTTTTTAGTTTTTCAAATTTTTCTCTGGTGGCTAAAGCCATAATCTTAGATTTTCTATCATCATCAACATCATCTAAAAATTCCAAAACTTCTATTAACTCTTCATATTTTCGTTTGGATTTTCTCTTGGATGAGGAAATGCGTGATTTTGCAGAGCTTTCAAAATCCCTATTTTCAGTTAATGACAATATTTCCCATAAATCATGACTTAAACCTAGTTTTTCAGCTGTTTCAAATGTTTCTATAAGAATTGCTGAAACCCCTTTTGTATAGGAACT
>JAFRCZ010000126.1 GCA_017404125.1 Methanobrevibacter sp. | reverse complement strand
TGAATATATATCGCATGTTCGCTCGTTTTAATCTGAACATCACCTTGGTCAAGCACTCTAGCATGAACACCTATAGCATTTCCCCTTATCTCGGATGACATGTCTACACCATTTACAACAACTTTTTGAAGCCCTGCAACAGGTATTAAGTAATACTCCGCATCTCCTGTAGTGTCAGTCATGTTTGGCTTTCCAGTGCCTGTACCAGTATCATCACTAGTAACCGCTGCCGCACCAAAAGTACTGGTTACTACCAAAAAGATAAGTAAAGTAAATAAGATGTCAATGAAAGGAACTAATTTAATTTCAGGTTCATCCCGATTCATCTTTTCCTTATGACGCTTAATGTCAATTGCCAATTTAACAGCCCCTAAATTATTGTCTTAATTTACTTTCAGTGATTTCAGATTTTACATCACATTTCTCTAAAATGATATTGCTGATACTCTTTTCAAGCATACTTGGCTTGAATGAAATTTGAATATTTGAATAAGGGTCAGAGATTTCCTTTACGCTAACAATACCTTCTGCCTCTTGAAGAGCTTCAACTACACATGGCAATTTTTCATAAACTCTAATCTTAATTACAGCATAACTCCAATTGGTCATTTTAGTAGCCAATTCAATCTTATCCATCTCTTGGTCGATTAAACCTTTGATGTAAGTATATAATGGCATAAGAACAATAGCTACAGTTAACCCTGCAATAGTGGTAATAAGAGCCAAATAGATACCTTCTGCCATTGCTGCTGCATCAGGATTGACACCTAAATTCTTAAAGGTCATCCAAATACCTAATACAGTACCGATTAATCCTAAAAATGGAGCAAGCTCGATAATGGTTTTTAAAGCACTGATACCATTTGTCATTTTAGAGAGCTCAACAATGAAGATTTGCTCCATACTCTCTTCAACTTCTATCTTGTTTTTATAACCAATTTTCAATGCTTCAGACATGATTCTTGAAACAGGGTTCTTATAGTGACTGATATTTTTCAAAGCTTCAATAGCTCCACCTTGTTCCATAGATGAGGTAATTGTACCCATAATCTCTGTAGCATCAATTTTACTTATTTTTCTAAGGTAAAATATCTTCCTTATAGATATTAACAGACCATAGATACCAAGCAAAAGAATTATATAAGTGATAACTCCTCCACTTTGGAGCATCTCCATAATCATGTCAAATCCGCTAGTAAGCATTTCTATAATCATAATATCCTCTTATGAAATTAATTTAATGATTAATTAATTCAATGATTAGTTAATTTAATGATTAAATAATACAATAACGATTATTAATTAATACTATTATAATTTTTATTATTTTTAATATAAAAGTATATTGTTAATTTGTAGAAAAAATAGAAAAATATAAAGCATTATTTTAATTTTTAAATAGAAATATGAAACTATTATCCTTAAATTAATATCAATAGTTTTTTATATTTCATTAATATAAAATTTAATTATGACTTTAAAATTATATGGTTTAAAAGAAATTCCTTTAGTTAAAAAAGGAGACAATATCGCTAAGATTATTGAAGAGGATTTGGAAAAGGAAAACATCACTCTTGAGGATGGGGACATTTTGCTTATTGCTGAAACATTGATTTCAAAAGCAGAAGGAAACTACATAAAAATTGATGAGCTTGAACCTAGCGCAGAGACAATAAAAATTGCAGAGCAATGCAAAAAAGATCCAAAACTCGTTGAAGCCATTTTGCAGGAATCAAATGAAATCGTTGCAGTAGGGCCTAATTTCATTGTAACTGAAACCAAGCATGGATTTGTCTGTGCAAACTCTGGAATCGATGAATCAAATGTTGAAGGGGGACTCGCAACTCCTATGCCTAAAAATCCTGATGCCTCTGCAAAAGAAGTAAGAGAATATTTAGAAGAAAAAACTGGTAAAGAACTTGCTGTAATCATTACAGACACTCAAGGAAGAGCATTTAGAGTAGGTGCAATAGGGACTGCAATTGGTTGCTCTGGTATCAATCCGCTTTGGGTTAGAATCGGTGAAGAAGACTTGTTTGGAAGAGCTCTTGAAACAACTGAAGTTGCTACTGCAGATGAGCTTGCAGCTGCTGCATCATTATTGATGGGACAAGCAAATGAAGGAATACCAATTGTTTTAATCAGAGGATTTACAGCATTTGATCACCTTAGAGACACTGAAACTGGAATCAAACCATTGCTCAGACCTAAAGAGTTTGATGTATTTAGAAAATAATCAAATCTTTAAATTACAATCATCTAAAAAACTATAAAAAAGAACTATAAAAATAAGAGAGATAAAATGGCTGAAATTAAATTTAAATGCAGTGAATGTGATTTCTCATTTATAGATAAAAATCTAATATTCTATATAAATTCCAATCTAGAGGATCTGGAATCTATTTTAAATTCAAGTTCAGCAGATTTAGAACTTATTGAAACCATTTTAAATAAGGAAAGTTCAGATGAAATGACAAAATCATTGATTTCAGGATTTTTATATGAAAACTATTGTCCCCATTGCAAAAAGTTAATTAGGACTTATGTTCCTGAAGCCAATGAACTATTCAATCAAGATGAGATTAAAAAGATATTGACTAAAGAAATTTCCAAAAATTCTTTTGATGAAAACACTTTTAAAATACTGTTTTTTGATTTTAAAAAGACATTATACAGAGATAGGAGAAATATTCTTGAAAACAACAATTGTCCGAATTGCAATAATGAAATGTCTTTGGTGATTTCTGAAAAAACTCCATGCCCAGAATGTGGAGCTTCATTAAAAGAAGAATTTTAAAGTTAAAATAATTATGAAAAAATAAATTTATAAAATAAATTTAAAAAAAATCATATAAAACATTATCAATACTTTTATTTTTAAAAAAATTATCTAAAGAGTGAAAATATGATAACCATACTTTCTGGAGGCACTGGAACTCCAAAATTAATTCAAGGAATAAAGGAAATTTATCCTGAGGAAGAGATTAATGTTATAGTGAATACTGTAGAAAACCTATACATGTCTGGAGGATATATTGCAGCAGACATTGATACTGTAATGTATACCTTTGCTGATTTAATAGATGAAGAGTTCTGGTACGGAATTAAAGGAGACACATTCATAGTCAGAGAAAGGCTAATTGAAATGGGAACTGAAGAGTTGCTTAAATTGGGAGATAGGGACAGAGCAACTAAACTTCAAAAAGCCATTCTTTTAGACGAAGGATACAGTTTATCTGAAATTGTTGAAATGCAAAAGGATAAATTAGGAGTTAAGGCAACTATCATTCCAATGAGCGATGAAGAATCTGAAATCACCATTGTCACTAAGGAATATGGTGAAATTGAGTTTCATGACTTTTTAATCAAATACCATTGCGATTGTGAAGTTCTTGAAGTGAAATACAGCAATGTTAGTCCAAGCCCTAAAGTCATTGAAACAATAGAAAAGTCTGATAAAGTCATTTTTGGACCATCCAATCCAATCACTTCAATAAGACCAATCATCTCTCTTGAAGGTGTGGAAGAAGCTTTAAAGGAGAAAGAGGTTATTGCAGTTTCCCCATTCATTGGCAAGTCTGCATTTAGCGGGCCTGCAGGACAATTCATGAATGCTTTCGGTTATGAAACCTCTTCAAAAGGGGTTGCAGAACTTTATAAATCCTTTTTGAATACATTGGTTATTGATAATAAGGATGCAGAATTTAAAGAAGAGATTGAAGAGATAACTCCAAAGGTTATTGTAACCAATACTTTTATGAAAACAATTGAAGATAAGATCAATTTGGCAAAAGTAGTTTTAGAATAAACACAAAATAACAAATTAAAATAACAATAACAAAAAATAAAAAAAAGTTAATAAAAAATCAATTATTATTAATAATTTACCTTAATTTCCAAAAACAAACAAAAATTATGCTTAAAGTTTAAATATGATTTTAGTTATAACTAATTATATTAATATTAGGTGAAAATATATGATACAAATGACTTTGATACAAATCGACAATTACGGTCCTTGGACAGTAACTCCAAGACCACGTACAGAATCTGACCTTCAAATCTTGCAAGCAGAGCTTTTTGCAGATGTGCAAAGATTGATTGCTGCTAAAAAAGGTTTAGTATTCTTTACAAGATTTGATAATCTACTCGCAGTAACAAACGGTCTTAATGAAGAAGACCATATGAGAATTCAAAGATCTATTAGAAACAGATAACCAATTACTATCAGTATGGGTGTAGGAGCAGCAGAAACTGCACACGAAGCTCAAAGATTAGCAACCATCGCACTTCAAAAAGAAGGTGGGGCCCAATCTTCTGGAAGAACAGAAATTTTATCAATAAACAATTTAATTGAAGACCCAGAAGACAGTTTCGTACAAGCTGCACACATTGACATCAACAGTGTTACTGAAACATTAACC
>JAFRCZ010000015.1 GCA_017404125.1 Methanobrevibacter sp. | reverse complement strand
AGGAATCTTTTAGTGTCTGACTTTTTAGCTATTTCATAATTGAGCACAGGCTCTGGGTTGAAGTATATCTGGAACATTGATGCAAGGCCAACTACTTGAAGATCCAATTTCAAGTCTTCAACAATGTCTTTCATATTATCTCTTAGGAAGTCTCCTTTTCTTGCTAAATTGCCATAGAAAGGATAATCCAATTTCGCTAAAGTGGAAAGACCGGCCTGAACAGAAACAGGGTTTCCGCTAAAGGTTCCTGCCTGATATACTTTGCCGTTAGGTGCAATGAGTTCCATGATTTCTCTTTTGCCGGCATAAGCTCCGATTGGGAATCCTCCACCTAATATCTTAGCAAAAGTAACTAAATCAGGTTTTACACCATAATACTCTTGAGTTCCACCACGAGATACTCTAAAACCAGTGATTACCTCATCAAAAATCAGAACAATATCGTTTTCCTCAGTGATTTCCCTTAGGAATTTCAAGAATTTTACATTAGGCTCTACACAACCGATATTTCCCATAACCGGCTCTACAATGATACAAGCAATGCTTTCCCCTTCCTCATCAATCAATTTGGTCAATGCCTCAACATCGTTGAATGGCACGGAAAGGGTGTTTTTGGTTGTATCTTCTGGAATTCCTGGAGAATCCGGTAGACATGCTGCACCGGAACCTGTCTTTACAAGGACATAGTCATGAGCTCCATGATATGATCCTTCAAACTTGACTATTTTATCTCTGCCTGTAAATCCTCTTGCAAGCCTGATTGCAGCCATTGTAGCTTCAGTGCCTGAATTTACAAAACGGACCATTTCAGCACAAGGAACTCTGTCAATTACCTCTTGAGCCAATTTTATTTCATTTTCAGTTGGAGCTCCATAAGCGGTTCCCTTTTGCATCTGTGCCCAAACGTCATTCATGACATCTTCATCACTATGGCCAAGCAAAATAGGGCCATATGCTAAACAATGGTCAACGTAATCATTGCCTTCAACATCCACTATGTGAGAACCTTTTGCTTCCTTTACAAAGAATGGATATGGTTCAAAGGCACGCACTGGAGAGTTTACTCCTCCAGGAGTGATGCTTTTACTTATTTTAAATAATTCTTCTGAATTCATAATAATTATTCCTATAATTTTAATTCTAATTATTTTTAAAATTGAATAATAATATTTTATTTATTTTAATTAATAGTTATTTCTATTTATAAAAAGATTAATACTATTAAGAATAAAAATCATTTTAAGAAAAATTTCTAAATTAAAATATTAATTAAACCAATTTAAAGGATGATAAAATGGATTTATTAGATGTAATGCTTAAAAGAAGAAGTGTGAGAAAGTATACTGAAGATGAAATTCCAAAAGAAAAGATGAATAAGATATTGCAGGCAGGGCTCCTCGCCCCAACAAGCAGAAACAGAAAGCCTTGCAGTTTCTTGGTTGTTGACAGCAAAGACGCTTTAGAAAAGTTATCTGAATCTAAAGAATCCAGTTCCAAATTCTTGAAAAATGCAAATAAGGCCATTGTTGTAGTGGCAAATACACTCATATCAGATACATGGATTGAAGATTCATCCATTGCGCTTGCATTTATGCATTTGATGGCAGCGGAACAGGATATTGGAAGCTGTTGGGTTCAAATTCATTTAAGAAAATCTAAAAGCGGACAATCCTCCGAAGACTATGTTCGTGAAGTTTTAGGAATTGATGACTACTTTAGAATAGTTGGAATCTTAGCTTTAGGAGTTCCATTCCGTGAAGTGAAAGGATATGAAATAGAAGATGTTGATAAAGAAAGAGTCCATTATTATTGTAAAGAATAGAAAGGAATAGTAAAAAATTATTAAAATTTTAATAAAAAAATGAAAAAATTAAAAAAAAGGAAATTAGGAGCATAACACTCCAACTAGTAAAAAAAAAATAAGAATTTTGGTCCAGCTTTTGCTGGCCGTAGGCCAGTAAAAGGTGGGGTCTATTGCTCGATGATTTGCTCATCAATAGCCATACCAAAATGTCTTGCGCTATCGTCAATAAATCCTTTGACTTTCATTCCAGGCTCTAGAACTGAAACAGAAATCGGTTCATTATTCTCATCGACTAATCTTATGGTTTCTGCATTTTGAACCAATGACCTTATTTTCATATCTTCATATTCCGCTTCAATCAAAAGAAGAGGCCTTTTTTCTATTTTTGACCTTCCTACAATAGACTTTTTGGTTTTGCCGTCCTTATCAACAATCAATACTTCATCACCTGTTTCAAGCTCAGAAAGGTATCTTGTCTTATTTCCTGGAACCATGACATAAGCTTGTACAGGACCTGCATTAACTCTAAATGGTCTTGATGCAACATATTCGCTTTCAAGGCTTTCACTGTGAATAAAAAACATTGCCTTTGAATAGGAACCTATCAACATGCCTTCTCCAGGATTCATCATGGTTGTTGTATCGATGCAAACCCTATCTCCAGAGCCTACAGGTTCCACATTGATAATGGTTAAGTCTTTTAGCTCGTAGCTTTCTGTTGAAAGCTCATCAATCAAATTAGCCATGTCCTTGATTTGTGCAAAGTCAATTGGCTCAAATATTACTCCATCAGTACCTATTTCCAATGTTTCCATAGCCACTTTTGCATCATCTGCAGTCTTTACAGCAGCTATGATATTGACATTTTCCTTTTGCAAGTCAGCGATGATGTTTTCAAGGGGAATGATTGTCCAATCTGTTGCTACAAGGATTACATAATCAACAACTCTTCCTAAGGTCACTGCCAATT
>JAFRCZ010000125.1 GCA_017404125.1 Methanobrevibacter sp. | reverse complement strand
CGATTCTTTTGTCAAGAATAGGTACTTCCACTTTAGTGTCTACAGGTTTTACTAAACTTCTTTTTTGACCATCAAAAATACCAACAGCTTCTAATCTTGCTTTTGCAGCTCCATGTTTACCTGGAGATGAAGTGGTTAAGCTAGTTACTTTAGAAGCTTCTCCATCTAATACAATATATTTTCCGACTTTTACGGTTTTAAGTTCTACAACTTTGGTTGACATTAAAATAACCTCACAATAATAATTAAAATAAATTCATAAATTAGCAATTTATTTGTTAAATTAACAATTGATTAACAATTGAGTTAAAATTATCTATAAATTAACAATTTTTATATTTAATTGAAATTAAATATGATTAACCTAATAAAATATAGATTAATAATATATTAATTTAAAATTATATATAAACTTTCGTATGAAAAAGACATTCAAAATTGGATTTTTAAAATATTAATATATTATAAAAGATAAATATTAATTTAATATGAAAAAATTTGCTAAACACGAAATCATAACTACAACAATTATTCGAAAAAGATTAAAATAAAATAATCAAAATTAATCAAAAAATAAAATTTAAAACCGTGGTAAAATGAGAATAGCTATTGTTTCAGGAAATGCAGAAGGGCCAACAGAATTGAATGCCTTTGATAATGCTTTATATGAGGCAGAAATTGGTGATGTAAACTTAATAAAAGTATCAAGTATGCTGGAAGCCAATACCAAAGTAGAGAAATTGCCTAAACTAAAAGCGGGATCCATGGTGAACTGTGTTTTATCAAGCCTAACTTCTGATAATAAAGGAGATGAGCTTGTTGCTTGCATTGCAGTAGCTATTGGTGATGAATTAGGATGTGTTGTTGAGACAAACGGAATCAATCAAAACCCCGAAGATGTGAAAAATGAAGCAATTGAAATGGTTAAATACATGATGAATAGGCGTAATGTGAAAATCAAGGAACTAATTGTGGAGGAAGCACATCATACTGTTGAGGAAATTGGTTCAGCAATAGCTGCAGTAATTTACATTAAAGAGGATATTTTAGAGAAATAAAGGAGGAACAGGATGAATCAAGAGGATATAGATATTTGTAAAACTATAGCAACTACTGTTTTTGAAAATGTGGAAAAACTCCTTGAAGGGCAAGTTGGAAATCCTAAAGCAGGAGAATTTGTTAAAATAGGTGCAGATGGTACTCCTACATCATATATTGACATTATTGCAGAAGAGGAAGTAATCAAGCTCCTTAAGGATGCAGATTTTGAGTCTTATCTTATCAGCGAAGAAATAGGTGAACTTAAGTTAGGAAAAGGAAAGCAGGAATCAATTAGCTTAAGTGAAGAATTGCTTAATAATGTGCCAAAAACCAAAAAGGAAAGGGAAGAACAGGACACTCCTAGATTCATATTCCTAATCGATCCTCTTGATGGAACAAGCAATGCTATAAAAAACATACCTGCATATGGTATGTCCATTGCTGTAGCTAATGTGCCAGAAGGAAGAGAGGCAACATTGGATGATGTTCAGCTTGGTTTTGTAAAAAATTATGCAAATGGAAACTATTACGAAGCTATCAAAGGAAATGGTGCAAAAAGAAATGGAGAGCCAATGACTCCGAGCAGTGAAACCGATTTGACAAAAATAAGCTTAGGAGGATTTACCAAAAGCAAAACATTGTCTGTATCAAAACTAGTGGACACTGCAAGAAGAATGAGGGTTTTAGGTTCTGTAGTATTGGAGCTTGCCTATGTTGCAAGCGGAAAGTATGATGCATTTCTCGATTTAAGGGGAAGTAGAATCATTGACATAGCTGCTTCAAAACTCATCGTAGAGGAAGCGGGAGCCATCGTAACAAATAAATATGGTGAAAAGCTTGATAGCAGATTAAGCATTTATGAAAAGGCAGTTGTTGTCAGTGCAGGAAATCAGGACTTGCACAATCAGATTATCAAGATTATAAACAATGATGAACTGGACATGATTCAAAGCGTTGCAATAGTCTCTAGGGTGGACGAATATAAATCTGTATTGTTCTCACTTAAGATCTTTGAGACATTGCTCCAAAAGAATATGGAAACGGTCATTGAATCTTCTTTAGCAGAAAAATTGGAAGAGATAAAAGAAGACCCTGAACTTCACAAAATCATTGCTAAAACTGTGAACGAAACCCCAGAAATCGCAAAGCATATCGAAAGCTTAAACTTCAATTACAACTTCAGGGAGTATACAAAGGAGTTGAATGAACTTAGAACTGATATGGCAATCATTCTTGGAGGAGATGGAACCCTTCTTAGAACTCAAAACCAGCTAACAAAGGAAATTCCAATATTTGGAATCAATATGGGTACCGTAGGATTCCTGACAGAAATTGAAGTGGAAAACACATTCGAGGCTCTTGATGCAATTTTAGAAGGAGAATGGTCTAAAGAGAAAAGAACACAACTCATCATTTCACACGAAAACCAAACTTTCCGTGCATTGAATGAAGTGGTGATAATGACTGCAAGACCTGCAAAGATGCTCCATTATGAGATTTCCGTAGACGGTGAAGTTGTAGAGGAATTAAGGGCTGACGGACTAATCATCTCCACACCAAGTGGTTCAACCGCTTATTCAATGTCTGCCGGAGGCCCTATTGTAGACCCAAAAGTAGGCGCATTCATTATCGTACCGATTTGTCCATATAAATTGGGAGTCAGACCATTTGTTGTATCTGATGAAAGTGAAATAAGAATAAAACTCCTCAAGAGAGGTAAAAAGGCAATTTTCGTAATGGATGGACAAGTTCAAAAAGAAGTAAACTATATGGAAGAGTTAGTTATCAAAAAATCAGAAAAAGACGTTTACTTCATGAGAATCAATAAGAAATACTTCTATAAGAAAGTTAAGGATAAACTTAATGAAGGAGGATTAAACAGTATTAACAGAGTATTATGAATACTCTTTACTACTTTTTTCCTTTTTTTAGAAAAATCTATTTTTTACAAGCTTTAACAAATTTAAGATTTGAAGTTAAGAAATTTAAAATAAAAGGTTGGATTAGAAAGATTTAAAGTTAAAAATTTATTTTAATATATTAAGAGTGAAACAATGAATGTTTTTTTAGTTGATTTAACACATGGAGGAGTAAAAATATCCTCTGAACTTGCTAAATCAGAACAGTATGAAGATGTATTTGCATATGATATCTACAATACATTGAAAGAAGAGGATGAAAGTCTTTTAAACACTTATGATGTTAAGATAATAAAAGATTTCGATTCCTTTAAAGCGGAAATCAAATCAAATTCCATTAAGAAAATTAAAGCAAAGACCTGTGAAAAAGACTTAATAATCAACCCAATTCACTCTTCACTCGATATAAAAGAATTATTAGTTGAAATAAATAATTCAGTCAATCTAAATGATAAAGATAATTTGTTAAACCAATATACTATTTTAAACCATCATGAAGCTACTGAATTGGTTTTATCCCTCTGGAAGGAAGAAACAAAAAAACAAAATATTAAAACCATTGAAATAACGGGGGTTAAAGGAAAAACCAGTGTAGCATTCCTTTTAAATGATATATTCCTAGAAAACAATGAGAATACCCTATTATTGTCAAGCTTAGGCGCTTACTTATTTAGAAAAAATCAAGATGAGGAACAAAAGCTTATTTTGCAAAAGAATATCAGCATAACTCCTGCAAATATCATTAACACCATACAGTTGGCTAAGAAAATAGCTCATCCTAAATGCAGCACATTCCCAAGATGCGATAAGAATTTGGATCTGGATGAAAGGATTGAAGAAAAACATATCGTTGAAGAGTTTAATGAAAATCCATATCAAAATCT
>JAFRCZ010000124.1 GCA_017404125.1 Methanobrevibacter sp. | reverse complement strand
TGAAGACTATAGAAAATGCACTCTTTATACACCTCTTTCTCCTTGTCCAATGTGTTCAGGAGCTGTATTGCTTTATAATATTCCAAAAGTAGTTGTTGGAGATAATACCACCCTTATGGGTGCTGAAAATCTCTTGCATGACAATGATGTTGAAGTTATTGTGCTTAATGATTCAAGATGCAAGGAGCTATTTGAAAAGTTTGCAGAAGAAAACCCAGGAGTTTGGGAAAGGGAACTTGCTAAGGTAGGAAACACTACCGAGTTAAAGTAATATGAGGTGAAAATATGGAATCCCTTATTACAAATGAAAAGGATGAGAGATTCATTGAACTTACAAAGGAATTGGACAATGAATGGTTCCAGCTTCGCGGTGATAAAGTATTGAAATATCAGGAATATAACGATTTAAAGGACCCTCATATAGTATTGCTTGCATTAAATTGGGGAAGACCAATAGCTTGTGCAAGCTTTAGGCTATTCGATAAGGACACCATTGAGATAAGAAGAGTTTATGTCAAGAAAAGATACAGAAGAAATGGAATAGCATACAAGCTTATAAAGCAGCTTGAAAAATTGGCAATGGAAGAGAATTTCAAGTATTCAGTCATTGAAACAGGAAGAGAAAACACTGCAGCCATTAACCTATATAAGAAGCTTGACTATGAGGTAATCGACAGTTTTGGCATGTTTGAAGGGGATGATTTCTGCATCTGCATGAAAAAACAGTTTAAAAGCCTTATTTTCTAAGCCCATATTTTTTCCTTCACCTATCTTTTCCAACTGTTTTTCTTTTTTTAATAATATCTAAAAATTTTTTATACTAAAAAAATCAAATAGTTTCATATGAAATCAAGCCAAATAAAAGTCTCCGAACTCGGTGAAAAGCAATTGATAGAAAGAATCATTCAAAAGTCAAAATCATGCTCTATCTATAAGCCTTCTGATTTTAGTTATTTTGACATAAAAACATCAATTGGAGACGATTCTGCACTTACAAATGTCAATATGGATGACAATAGCTATCTGGTTTCATCATCTGACATGATGATTCAATCAAGCCATTTCCCAAAGGCCATGACCTATTTTCAAATGGGATACAAGTCAGTTGTAGTCAATGTAAGCGATCTTGCAAGCATGGGTGCAGAGAATATTGGATTTTTATTGAACATAGCCATTCCTAAAGACACATTGCTTGATGACTTTGACGAATTGATTTGTGGAGTTATACAAGCCTGTGATTATTATAATATCCCACTCATAGGTGGCGATACCAATGAGGCCAATGAAATCATAATCTCTGGAACAGCCATTGGTCAGGTTGATAAGGAAAAGGCATTGATGAAATATGGATTTGAAATAGGGGATTTGCTTTGCATTAGCGGGGACTTAGGTCTTGCTGCACTTGGATTTGAACTTTTAAAACTAAAGGAAAACCCTAATGATGAAATAATTGAAAAGATCAAATCCATTGATTCAACACTTATTGATTTAGCTATTCTAAAGGCATTGAAGCCAGAGGCAAAATATGAGAAAGGCCATATTCTAAGAGATTACAACACAAACAATAATAGAATCACAACTACAGACATTACAGATGGATTGGCAAGCGAGCTTTATGAAATCCTAAACTCCGACAGAAAACATCATAAGGAAGATTCATATGAAAAAGGAATCAGAATCTATGAGGGCAATCTTCCAGTTGAAGAGGAATTCAAAGAAATAGCTAAGGTATTAGGCCTTGATTATCTAGACCTCTTCTTCCATATTGGAGAGGATTTTGAACTTTTATTCACAATCAACAAAGAGTTAAAAGATCAGTTGTCAAATGAAATGAATTATTATATTATAGGCGAAATCACTGATAAAAATACAGTTGAAATAGTACTCTCAAATGGCACTATTGAAAAAATAAGCTCAAGGGGTTACCAACATCTCAAATAGGGAAAAATTTATCCTATTTTTTCCAGTCGGTTTCAATATCGAAGAATCTAAAATATATGGAAAAATTTCTGGTGTTCTTATGTTGCATGAAAGCGAATTTTACACAAAATTATATGAAGAAAATGATGAAAATATACAAACAAAAAAATTGGTGCAGTGCAATCTTTGTGGAAAAATGTGTAAAATAGCTGAAAATAGCATTGGATTCTGTAATACTCAAAAAAACGTGGATGGAAAGCTCTATTCCTTAAATTACCATAGAATCGCTTCCTGTCATACAGATCCTATTGAGAAAAAGCCTCTTTATCACTTTTTGCCAGCTTCATCAACATACTCTATAGGCGGTTTTGGGTGTAATTTCTCATGTTTGAACTGTCAGAACTATATGCTTTCAATGAATTCTTATGATGAATACAATTCAACTAAAATACTGCCAGAAACCATCGTTAAAAATGCCATCAATGACAATTGCCTATCAATTGCTTGGACCTATAATGAACCTACGCTATACTTTGACTTCGCCCGTGAAACTTCTTTAATTTCACATGAGAAAAATCTTAAGAATGTCTATGTTTCGAATGGATATATGAGTGAGGAATCATTGGCTGAAACATTGAAATTTATCGATGCATTCAATATAGACTTAAAGTTCATGGACGATAATTCATATAGGGAAATTTGTGGCGGAAAATTAGATATCGTGCTTGACAATTTGAAAGCTATTTATGATGGGAAGAAAAAATACAATACCCATTTGGAAATTACAACCTTATTGATTAATGACTTAAATACAGATGAGGATCATATTAAATCAATTTGCAATTTTTTATTGGAAGAATTAGGCCCTGAAGTGCCACTCCACTTTTCAAGATTTTTTCCAATGCATAAGATGAATGACAAAAGTCCAACAAATATTGAATATCTCATAAGAGCAAAGGAGATAGCTATTGATATGGGAATTGAGTATGTCTATTTGGGAAATATGCTTG
>JAFRCZ010000123.1 GCA_017404125.1 Methanobrevibacter sp. | reverse complement strand
TGTATTTTTAATTGTATTTTTAATTGTATTTTTAATTGTATTTTTAATTGTATTTTTAATTGTATTTTTAATTGTATTTTTAATTACAAGCACCACAATTGCAGCATGGACCATCTTCACACCATGGAGTCTGTTCACCAGTCTTTATCTTTTCATATTCTGATTTTAAGAACTCCTTGCTTACACTTACATCAATTGAATCCCATGGCAATTCATCTTCTAAATCATAGCTAGGAGCATTTTCACTCCACTCCCTAATGCCAATCTTTTCATTCAAAGACCTTTCAATCAGATTTCCAATATCCCTGCCTCCACATGATAAGACATATTGTATAAGTCCCATCTTGGCACTGTCAAACTTTATGTCCAATCCTTTAAGATTCTTCTTGAGATATTTTATCTTTGACTTTATCTCTTTCATGTCATAAGTTTCCCATTGAAGTGGAGTATGTGGCTTTGGAATGACTGGATTTACACTGAAGCTGATTGAAACTTTAGGTTTTTTCCTAGGCTTGATCTTCTTATCCTTTTTCTTTGATTTTTTAGATTTTGAAGGGCTTGAAACACTATCATTTTTTGATAATGAATTAGACATTGATTTAATTGAATTGTCGTTTAATTTAATTGAAGATATAGAATTTGAATCAATATTATACTTCATGGAATCAATTTGCTTCATCATATTTGCAAGTTCTTCAATATCATCTTGGGACTCATAGGGCAAACCGATTAAAAAATACAATTTAATATTAAAACCCAGTTCGACAGCATCACTTATCACTCTAAAAACATCCTCATCGCTGATGTCCTTGTTGATTCTGCGCCTTAGGGAATAAATTGATTCTGGAGCTATTGTCAATGTCTTCAAACCACTTGACTTAAGTGTAACTAATGTTTCTTTTGTAATCGATTCGATTCTCATTGAAGGGGTTGATACCAAAAAGCCTCTTTCCCTTAATCCTTCAGTAAGCTCATTTATTTTTGAGTAATCTGATACAGCTGCACCTATCAGGGATATTTTATTTAGTCCAGTGTTTTCTCTAGCTTCCTCTGCTATTGAAAAAAGGTCATTTAAATCTGTTTCCCTAAGAGGCCTATACATATAGCTGGACATGCAGAACCTGCACCCTCTTGTACATGCCCTTGAAACGTTCAATAGTATGGCATTGGAGAATACTGGAATGAAATCCTTATCATCAGTTTCAGTGACTATTGGGCAAGTTAGATGGTATATGCTTTCCATATCTTCTGAAAGAACTATATGAGTATTATTGTTAAATTCAGAGATGTATAAACCTTCAATGTCTAAAAATGGAGACAAATTCCTTTTATTTTCTCTATTATACCCACTGTTTTTCTTGTTATTCCTTTTAGAAAGATCCAATGAAGAATATAAATCCAGAAAGTCATACAGTACCGCTTCAGCCTCTCCAATGACAAATATGTCGATAAAATCAGATAATGGCAATGGGTTTGCAGTGGCACAAGGACCACCAGCAATGATTAAAGGGTCATTTGATGTTCTATCTTCCCTTCTTAAAGGAATATCTGCTTCCCTTAAGATTTCCAATACATTGAAATAGTCCTGTTCGTATTGAAGGGAAAATGAAACAATGTCAAAATCAGATAAGGGGCTATTGGTTTCAAGACTGCGGATTGAAGGATAAATGATCCTTTCGCAGTAAGTGTCTTCCCTTTCATTGGTGTAATTATAGATTATTTGATAGCCTAAGGAACTCATTGCAGTTTTGTAAACGTTTGGATAAACCAGTCCAAAACGAATATCTGCCTTTAATGGATTTTTTATAATTAGATTCTTTTCCTTAAACATTTTTAATTCCTTAGCAAAATAGTTGTTTTTATCAAAATCAATATAAATTTTGTTTATACAAATATAATAACTTTTACTATGATATTGGTTTTAAAATCTTTTAGGAAATTTTTATCTTTGGATATGAAATTTCCAAAATAAAATCAATTTGATAGTCATGATGTAAATTATAAGTTCATTCTAATATTCATATCAAAATATAAGCAATATATAAACTTTTTTATTAAAATAAAGGTGTGATTTTACACAAAATCACAATTAGAAAATATATTTAAATTAAAAAAACAAAATAAGAATTAACTAATCTTTAAAATGAAAAATAAGTATTTTAAAGATAGTTAAAAAATAAAAGGAGGAGAACAAAGAAAATGAGGTGTTAATATTAGAAACAAGATAATTATTTTAACTTTATTGGTAGTGCTGTTTTTCTCTATAAGCAGCATTAGTGCTCAAAGTGTAAATAATTCCACAGATTTGAAGGAAAATAAGATTCTTAAATCTGATTCTTCAATCAATAAGAGCACTATAAATTCTACTGCTAAAGTTAAAACAGATACAACAAAGACAGCAAACGCAACAAAGACAAACAAAACTAAAACAAAAGAGAATACAACAACAGTGAACAAGAAGACTTTGGCAAAAACATCAACAAGCTTTATCAGCTATGTTGAAAAGAACGGAAAATTCCCTAAAGTAAAAATCAGCAATAAGAACTATTCCAATACAGAATACTTGTATCTGATGACAAAAGCTGTTGAGAATGACTCCAATTCAAAGATTGAAATAAAAAAGAATTTGGTAAAGAAATACAACAATACCAAAATCAAATCTGTAAAAGGCACTTTGAATAAGACCGAGTATATTCAAATAGCCAGCAAAACAAGAAAATTTATAGAAAAGAATAAAAGAGCTCCAAACTGGGCTTCATCATCAAAAGGAAACATTCCATATAATCAATTGATTCTATCATACAGCAAATGTTTAGATTTCTTTAATAAAAACAATAGACTACCAAATTATATAAAGCTTGATGATTTGGATTTGGATAAGATAAGTTCTAAATTAAATAAGAACAAAACCAAATCCAGTACAAATGCAAGCATAAAAACAACAAACAAAACAACAAATACAAACAAAACAACAAATACAAACAAAACAACAACAAAAACTACCGTAAAAACCAACAATACGAAATCAACCTCTAATAATGCGAATACTAAAAACACCAGCTTAGTTGAAATGGCATTGAATAATATCCATAATACCTTGAATAATATTTTAGATAAGTTGGATCCCAGCAAATATAAGGTAGATGTAACTAAATCTGATGAAGCTAAGGTTAAGCTGAATACCAGCAAAGTCAACATAGACATTACAGGCAAATCAACTGTAAATGTTAAGGTTTCTGCTAAGGATACAACAAATAAAAGCAACACAACAACAGCTAAAAAAACCAATGCAACAACAAGCAAAACCGTTTCCAAAACTACAGCTAAAGCAGTAAGTGCAAATAAGACTTCCATTAATGAAGCTTTAAAGAAATACTTGACAAGCTGTAAGAATTGTCAGGTCAAAAATAAGGAAATACAGAATTTAGCCAAAACATTGACTTCCAATCTCAAGTCAGACTATGAAAAAGGCAAGAAGATATTTAATTGGGTTCGTGACAATATTCAATACAAAAAATATCGAAATACCCGAAGAGGCGCCGTAAAGACACTTCAGACTAAAAAAGGAAACTGCGTTGACCGAAGCCATTTATTGATTGCCTTATCCAGAGCATCTGGAATTCCTGCAAGATACGTTAAAGGAGGCAACTGCAAATTTACAAGCGGTTATGTTTCCGGCCACGTTTGGGCTCAGATGTATATAAATGAGAAATGGGTAGTTGCAGATACTACAAGCTTAAAAAACACTCTAGGAAAAATAAAGAATTGGGATACAAAGAATTATAAACTATACGGGCAATTCAGTTCCATAAACTTTTAAAAAATCCATTAAAAATTGATATTTGGTTTTAATTAATTATAATATTTCTGAACAATAATTAATTAAAACTCTTATTTTTTTATAAAAAATGAAATAGCAAATAATTAAAACAAAGAATAAGATTTTAAAAAAAGCGCCGGGACGGGGATTTGAACCCCGGCGATCTATTGATCATCGGATTAGCAGTCCGACGCCGTACCAGGCTGGGCCATCCCGACTAGAAATTAAAAAAAGTGATTAAGTACCATTTGTACTAAATATAACATTACTATATTATATTTACTTATTATATAAACTTTTTCTTTTTAAGGATTTTAGAATTTTTCCTTTTTTTCTAAATTAATTATTTCGCCCCTATCCAGTTTTTAATATGTGGAATCCTTGATAAAAGACTCATTACAAGTACTGAAATAACCACATCCATAATAAACAAAAATAGGAAATAGCTTGTATAATTGAAGTAACTGTAGCTTATGGATCTGTAGATAATGGACATTATTGCTGTGTGAATGAGATAAATGCCATAACTGTACTTTGCTAAAGTAAAAGTGAATTTCTTGAAAATACTGTCCTTGTCAACAAACAATTTATAAAGATAAGAATTCTCATCTCGTAAGAAGTTCAAATTGAACTTTTCAAAGTTTTTAAAGAGAATGAAAACTCCAATAACTTCAATAGCTGTTAAAAATGAATATCTGTCAAAGTTATAAAAGCTGTGATTTGTAGATAACATATAGCTGAATGCCAACATTGAAAGACTTGATAAAACTATTAGAAGTATTCCAAAATAGGGATTGTTCAATAGTTTTCTCTCAGTATACCTTAAATAATAGCCTAAAACAACAAGTCCAATTGGACTGAAGAAGTATATTAGCTTTACTGGAAAATCTGTCTTAAAAGTGAAAGTGAATAAGCAAGTCAAAAGCCAAATTGATAAGAAGTATTCCAATTCCTTCAAATCGCTATGAAGAATCCATTTGTTGAATATAGGCATTATCAAATAAGTTCCAAGAATCATCCAAAAGAACCAATATGGGGCAAAGCCAACTGATTTTGCCATGAATGCATTGTAAATGAATGTTAAAATGCTCATTAAGCTGAAAGACTGAATATAAGGATAACTGAAGAAATAGGATAGTGAAATCAAGATTATGCTTAAAAGGATTCCCCAAAATAGGAATGGATGAATTATTCTAGGCAATCTTTTTGATAGAAATGACTTTATTGTCCAGTCCCTTCCTAATGATAGGGCTCCAGATAAAACTAAAAATAGGTCTACGCCTATCCTAAAGCTGTTTCCTATAAATTGAGTATAAATCCATTCAAAGGAAGGGATAGTGCCATACCCTGATAGGACATATCCTCTAGTTACAGAATAAATGTGTATTAGAATAACTGAAATAATTGCAAATGCTCTCAAAGCATCAAAATAGAAGATTCTTTTAGATTTAATTACCATAATAACAATCCTAATTATATTAGAATATCTAGTTAAAAGTATAAATAACTTAGTTATGGTTTAAGAATTTAAAAATAGTGAAATATAATCAATTGAGAAAAAATAGTTAAAAAAAGTTCATTTAAGTGGCACATAAAGGAGTGGACACCCTTCATCAACCAGGGTTATCTGAAAAACTAACTCCACCCCGCGGTTCTACAAGCATCAGCTGTAAGCGGTAGAGCTGCTCCTTTCCAGGCCTGACACGTTCCCACAATAAAGCCAATTAAATATTACCCTCCAGTAATATCCCTGACACCATTGATCCTGCAGGACGGGGCTTCGACATCAGCTTCACAGGCCCTGATTAAATCCAAATGCCGCCTCCTTTATTTCGACTGCACCGAAGGAGATTTGTGCTTACAGAGGACTCCTAACCCTCCAGTCTAGCCAATTATAATATATTAATATTA